>DATACQ010000481.1:0-6812 GCA_036258955.1 Binatia bacterium | reverse complement strand
CGCGCTCTCCCGCTTGATGGCTATTCTGATAGAGCCACCGCTGTCAAGCAAGCCCGCAAAAAAAAACCGTCGATCGCTTCGCATCGAATGGATCAACGGGGCTTATGGGTCGCGCTCCTGTCGAGTACCTGAGAGGCAGGTCTAAATAGCTTGAACCCCAGCGACCGCGCGCCCCTGATTCTCTCCCGCAACTGTCCAAACAGATCAGCGCAGTTGAAACGGGGATGGATTTAAATGGAAAGAAGCATATAATGCGTCCGGCACGTTAACCAAATTAGCGAGGAGAAACAATGCGCCGAAAAATTGCCGCGTATATCTCTCTTGGCCTGCTGTTACTTTGCGGCGCAGAGTCGCGCGCCCAAGATAGCGTCCGCGACCTGGTGGTCAAGATCCACGCCGTCCACCATACGCCCGACCTCTTGCGCCCGTGGACGAAAAACAGCCCGCAGCAGGTGAAGGGATCCGGCGCGGTCATCGACGGCAAACGTATTCTAACCAATGCCCACGTGGTGCGTTATTCGAATCAAATTTATGTACAGCCCAACCAGTCAGCGCTCCGCATTCCGGCCAGAGTTGAAGCCGTCAGCCCAGCCATGGACCTTGCCATTCTCAAGCTCGATGACGATTCGTTCTTCGACAATCGGGGCGTGCTGCCGTTCGCCGAGGAGTTGCCCCGGGTCAAGGACGCCGTGAACGTCTACGGATATCCGACCGGCGGCACAGAACTATCCGTGACGCAGGGAATCGTCTCGCGCATTGAGTTCACCGACTATTATTACCAGACGAGCGGATTGCGTATTCAGGTGGACGCTGCCCTCAATTTCGGCAATAGCGGCGGGCCAGCAGTCAATGGCGGCAGGTTGGTCGGATTGGTTTTTAGCCTCATTCAAAACGCCCAAAACATCGGGTATCTCATTCCCGTTGATGAGATCAAGCTATTTCTTTCTGATATCGCTGACGGCATGTATGACGGCAAACCGCAAATGCACGATCTCGTGCAGACAATTGAGAACGATGCGCTCAGGCATAAACTGGGACTCCCTAAGAATATGCAAGGCATGATGGTCACGGAGCCCTATCGCGACGACCCGGGCTACCCGCTCAAGGAATGGGACGTCATCACCCACATCGGCAACACTCCGGTAGACAGCGATGCCAAAGTCGCTGTGCGTTACGATCTCCGGCTTTCGGCATATTACCTGGTCCAGAAGTATGCGCAGAACGGCCTGCTCCCGCTTACAGTTTTTCGTAATGGCCGTGTTTTGAACTTCGACCTGCCGGTACAGCCCCAACGTGATCTCGTCATTCCGCATATGATGGAAAAGAACCCGCGCTATTTCATCTTGGGACCGCTGGTATTTTCTCAAACGACGCAGGACTTTCTCGATCGTCTCGGCGGCCAACGCACGGCTTCATTGAGCCGCCGTTCCAGCCCGCTGGTCAACCGTCGCTTCGACAAACCGGCTTATCCCGGCGAAGAGATCATGGTGGTCACCTCGCCGATGTTTCCGCATCACGTCACCAATGGCTACGACGATCCGCACAATTCGGTAGTCACGCAGATCAACGATATACCCGTGCGCAATTTGCGCCATCTCGTGGAGATCGTGCGCGACTTGCGGGCGCCGCAGATCACCTTCAAATTCGCGCGCTCGGGCGGCTTTACCCACGAGTCGATGGTCTTCAACCGCGACGAGTTAATGGCGGCTACTTCGAAGATTCTCGAGGAAAACGGCATTCGTTATCCGTTCTCCCCGGACCTGCGTTCGGTGTGGGAAACCACCGTCGGCGCAACTCCTCAAGCAGCCCCCGTCGCTTGTTGCGTTAGCCCGCAATCGGAGGTGCCGACAGGGCTGACCCCGACCAACATTGGTGGATAGCATCGCGGCGCCGCATTCGAGATTCACCGCGCTATTTGCATTGATCGCGGCGCCAGGCTGGGATAGGATCGTCTCTTCCCTGACCAATTCCCGGAGTTTACTAGCATGCACAAGAAAATTTTTACATGGCTCGGCCAAGAGTTCATTGAATTGTCCGGGGAGGCTAAACCCGCCGGGTCAGCGGAACTTGAAGCCCGCGAGATTTTTCAGCGCTTCGATCAGGAATTGAGGAGTCATCAGCTGTCTCTCGACAACACCGTGCGCAGCCGCCTATGGGGACGCGACCGCGAAAGCCGCGATGCCGGCAGCAATGAACGGGTTAAAGCCCTCGCCGGCAAAGCCCGATCCGCCAGCTCAAGCTATATCTCCCCGCCGCATTTCGACTCTTCCGCCCGAATTGCCGTTGACCTTCTCGCAATGAGGCCGAGCGCTCCGGACCGTCTCAAGCGAGTCGTCGAGTATGATCCACCGATCGTGCCGATTCGCTTTCTGGTTTATGAACGTTTTGTAGTACTTTCCGGCGTCACCGCCGTTTTGCCGACCCTTGAAGAACAATTGGGCAACATTGTGCCGCGGATTGCTGGCTCTCTCAAAGACGGAGGCAGTTCGTGGGAAAAAGTCGAGCGGGTTTCGTTCTATCTACACCGCAGCCAAACGATCGAGGCGCTCAAAGATCTGTTCACCGTCCATGTGAAAACCGTCATTCCGCAGCTGGAGTACGTCTTCGTCGACGGCTATTCCGCTCCGGGCAAACTCTGCGAAATCGAAGTCACGGCGACCGCCTGAGCGAGCTGAGAAGTCATGAGCGCTCAACGCCCGCGGGTGGCAGTCCTAGACGATTTCGAGCTGATAGCGGATAGCGTTCCTGCCTATGAGCGGCTCAAAGCGCGCTGTGACGTATCGATTGTGCGCGAGCGCCTGGATACATCGGAGAAGATCGTGGCGCGCTTGCGCACTTACGATGTTCTGCTGCTCATGCGCGAGCGCACGCGATTCAGTGAGCAAGAGTACCGCCAGCTGCCCAACTTGAGATTCATCGCGCAAACCGGCAAGACTTCAGTTCACCTGGATCTGGCAGCGGCCACGCGGGCCGGCATCGCCGTCGCCGGCACGCCCAGCGATACCGGGACGACCACAAAGGAGCTCACCATTGGACTGATACTCGCGCTGCTTAGAAAAATTCCCCAGATCAACCAGCGCATGCGCGAGGAACTCTGGCCCGCGATCACCGGCAGAATGCTACAAGGGAAGACCGCGGGCGTTTTCGGCTTCGGCCGCATTGGCATGGAAGTGGCGCGAATTTTAACGGTGTTCAACACGCGCGTGCTCGCCTATTCTCGTAGTCTGACGCAAGAAAAAGCGGCGGAGGCAGGCGCGGAGTGCGTGTCGCGTGAGGTGCTATTCCAGGAATCAGACATCATCACCGTCCACATCCCGCTCAACGCCAACACCCGGGGCGCCATCGGCGCCCGCGAATTCGCGCTGATGCGACCGGGGGCTCTGCTTGTCAACACCGCGCGCGGGCCCATCGTCTCAGAGCCGGCAATGATCGAGGCGCTACAGAGCGGCCGGCTCGGCGGCGTCGGATTGGACGTCTATGACGTTGAACCTCTGCCGCTAGACCATCCCTTGCGACGCTTTGACAACGCGATTCTAATGTCACATCGCGGTTACGCAACTCAGGAGATTCTGAGCGAGCGTTATGAACAAGCCATGGAGAACATATTGAA
Source organism: Binatia bacterium (assembly GCA_036258955.1). GTDB lineage: Bacteria > Desulfobacterota > Binatia > UBA9968 > UBA9968 > DATACQ01. The sequence goes on along the minus strand of DATACQ010000481.1, from coordinate 3,202 downwards.
GTTCATCGATGGAAAGCCGCTGAACCTACTCAATCCCGATGTAAAAATCGGCGAGTAAGTTGCGCGAAAGCCGAATCAGTTTCAGGAGGCGTGCATGCCGTACGAAAACATCATCAGCGAACGCTTGGATAAGATCGTATTCATTACCCTTAACCGGCCGGAAAAGCTCAATGCTATGAGCTATGAACTGGCCTGCGACCTCGACCAGGAATTAACCCTCATCGATGGCGACGATGAAGTGCGCGCGGTGATTCTCACCGGCGCGGGACCGCGCGCCTTTTCTTCGGGCGGCGATATCCATCAGATGGCGAAGATGACTACGGAAGAGCTGGCCGCGCGGGGCGCCCGGCGGAGCCAGATGACGTGGCATATCGCCAATTTCACGAAGCCGATCATCGGGGCCATCAACGGTCTCGCCTACGGCGCCGGCGCTCTGTTGAGCTCGATGCTGGACATCCGTCTCGGCTGCGAACAGACGGAATTTCGCTTCCTGGCGGCGCGCTACGGCCGGGTGAACTCCACCTGGTCGCTCCCGCAGGTGGTCGGCCTGCCCAAGGCAAAGGAGCTCCTGTATACCGGAAGGGTAGTCAAAGCCGACGAAGCGGAGCGTATCGGTCTACTCAATCAGGTCGTGCCTTCTTCCGAGCTACGCGAACGAGCTCTCGAGTTTGCCAAACTGATCTGCGAAAACGATCCGCGTATGGTGCAAGGCATCAAGCGCTTGCTCCACGAAGGCATCGGGCAACCATGGCGTCAACGCTTTGACGGGGAACTAAACGCCCGTCAAACCAGCCTCAAAGCCGCGCATCCGCGCGAAGGCTTTCGCGATTTCTTGCAAAGAAAAGGCACGCGATCGTAAAAAAACTTCCTTAATTTTTTTTTGTGCCGCTATAATCCCGTCTAGAACAGCCGCGGCTTCTGTTATCGCGCGACATTCTCTCGATTGCCGCGGATTTGGCCCCGCACCGCGAATCTAAACTGTTCCGTAGAAGCTAGAGAACCCTTCTGCCCCGACCCTTTCCCCGGCAGACCCGCCGCTCCAGCTCACCTGGCGCGATACGGCGCTCAACCGAACATGCGCACAGCAACTGCTGAATCGTCCTGCGTTCATCGAGCTAAAGCGGCGAGGCGTCCACACCGATATTGCACTGAGAAATGACTATGTACCTGTCTGAAACCCCTCCGCTGGCAACCTCTACTCTGACGACTCATGAAGCGGTTCCAGCGGTCGCGGACTACGCTCGAGCCTTACGCGCCATTGGCCAGGATTTGACAGATCTCTTCCCAAAGGTTCTCGAAATTAATACTGATGGCGTGAACTTCGAAGCCCGAGGTGAGAGCCACGCCAATCCGTTTCATCGGGTGAAGGAACCCAGCTTCAAACGGCTCTGGAACCGCCTCTTCGGGAACGGCTCTGGGTCAGAACCATTTGCCGAGACTGCGCGGTCGACGTTTACCCGAACTTACTCGCCTCAGGATGTCGAAAGACTCGACCGGCTCTATAGTGCCAACCGGTCCAACCAGGGGAAAAGGCCAGACAACTATAGCCTCGCGGAGCGCCTCCGCTTGATGGGCAGCATCGTGAAATCCCGTAAAGGGCGGCTCAAACAGCTGCGCAAAGACGCCGACCAGTTGTTTGTCGATTATTGGGATCAGAACGGAAAGGTCCAAACCGCCAAGCTCACGACCGTTATCCTTTACCGCAATAACCAGCATTCGCCTTCCCAAAACGGCATACATGGACCGAGAGAGCTTTGGGAAGGCTATGACTTCTAATCACTTCCGCCAGATCCTCACCTCTGCCATCTGCCGCGAAGCGGGGACGAGGGCGACTCCGCGCTGAAGTTTTAGACATAGATCGTCGCGCTGTTCCCCATGGTGCAAGCACTCGCTCTCGAGGGCGCGGCTATATCTGGGGAGCTGAGATCAAAAAAGCTCACCCGGCTCTTGTCATGATCACAATGGGTCGCCTTTAAGTCGCCGCTCGAGTGCGCCGGCTATTGTGAACCACTTACCTGGATGTTAGAAGAACTTTGCCGTTGCGCGGTATAGTAACTCGTGGAGACAGTATGATGAAAATGCCGGCACGTATAGTGCGCTGTATCGGTTTGATTGCAGTTCTTGCTTATTCCGCCTTAAATCCCGGCGAGCTCTTTTCGCAAACACCTTACTTTCAGAATAAGACCATTACGATCCTCCGCGGCGGCGAACCCGGGGGTTCCGGCGACATGCAAGCCCGGGCGTTAATCCCTTCATTGAAGAAACACATTCCAGGTAATCCGACAATCGTCATTGAAAATATGCCTGGCGCCGCAGGTATGAAGGCGGTTAACCACGCCTATACGACAGCCAAACCCGACGGCCTAACGATCACCGCTGTGGGTTCCGGCCTAGCGTCCGGCGCGATTCTCGGCTTGCCGGGAGTCAGATACGACATCGACAAATTGATTTATCTCGGGTCCACCGAGCACGGCGATCCTTATGTGTTTCTCAGCCGGAAAGATGCCGGGTTTGATAGCTTAGAAAAACTGCGCGCCGCCACCGGAGTGCGCCTCGGAGCCCAAACCGTGGGACACGCTGTTTATATCAGCGGGCGAATTTTCGCATACCTGATCGGCCTCAAGGAGCCGCGCATCGTCGTCGGTTTCGGCGGGCCTGAAATGGACATCGCATTGATGCGTGGTGAGATCGATGTCCGGGCAAACAGCGCCGATACAGTGGTCAGAAGAAACGCCGACGCGCTCAATAAAGGACTATTTAACGTGCACGCCACGCTAACCATTCCCAAGGGCAAACCGCACCCGCGCTTCGCCAACGTTCCTGATGTCGATTCGATGGCAAAGAACGAAAGAGAACGCCAACTAATAGACATGTTCCGCGAATTCATGTACCCGCGCTGGCCTTACGTATTGCCTCCGGGAACGCCGCCGGAGATCGTCAAGACGTTACGCGAGGCGATGAACAAGGCGTTTAAAGATCCGGCGTTCACTCAGGAGTTCAAGAAACTCATGGGAAGTGATCCGTCGCCGCTAACGGGCGAGGAGGTTGAAGCATCCATCCGCGACCTTCCGCGCGATCCGGAAGCGATTAGCTTGTACAAAAAAATGGCCGAGCACGGGCCACTGCCGCCGCGGTAAACGCGGCGCAAGGAGAAGCCGTGAGCGATGCACTCGACAAGAAAGCGCGCCCATTGGGCATAAAC
>DATACQ010000480.1:0-3426 GCA_036258955.1 Binatia bacterium | reverse complement strand
CCTTTAACGGCGGTGCTCCCGTTCAAGCCCCGGACGTATTTCATCTGCCCCGCGACTTCGGCAGTTCGAATTTCTGCTTGCGCTTTCCGTTTTCATCGTTTCCGTTTTCCTGTTCATCCTTTATCCTTTCGCCTTTATCCTTTTTTCATTCCGTTTTCCGCTTTCCGCTTTCATCTTTCCTCTACCCCCTCATCGCCTGTTTTGATGTCGACCTCTCACCCATCAATCCTGTAGACGGAATTTATGGCTAGATCAATATCCGCATGTTCAGTGACAATCGCTTTAACATGCGCCATTTCGCTGTTCGTTTTGACGAGAACTGTGGCCGCTAACAGCCGGACAACCTCAGATCGCCGGGAAATCGCTGTGGCGCAACTTCAGCTGCCTCAGTTACCTCCGTTGCCACAACTAGGGCTGGCCGCTGCCGATTGGCAGCAATTTGATTCATTCTTCACGTTTGTCGTAAGGAGTCTCGGGCAAGATTTGAGCGGAGACCTGCGGGAGGCGCTCGGCGAAGCATTTCTCGACGCGCGCTACGAACTGGCCAATGTCGTGGCGGCGCTGAGAGCCGGCCAGAATCCGGTGCCACAGCTCTTTGTGAACGGCTGGCAGCGGCTATCGCCGATCATGAACAACGCCCTTTCGGCGCTGCCGCAGCAGAGCCAAGAGGAGTACCGGAATTTCATTGCAGCGGCGGACCAACTCGTCGCGCTGGGCCAGCCGGGATCTCAATTGGGTCTCCTGCAGATATCTCCCGACGTTTTAAGAGGAATGGCGCGGTTGCTCGAGCCCGCCGCGAGCGGTGATCCGGTCTCCTATAATCTCGACGTCGATACCGCGTTGCGCGACCTGCTCGGTTTCGGCGCGACAGTTCCCGCGCCGCCCGCGGGCACCAAACAAAGCCGTCTTCCACGGCTGCCGCTGCCGTTTTTTAATGTGGAGCAAGCCTCGGTTGCGAGCGCGCTGGCGGCGGAGCCCGACGTAAAAAAACTTAACTCGTGGGTACCGCAGGACAGCGATCTGGAGGCTTATCTTCTGGCGGTCAGAGGTTTGCTTTCGACGTTGAGCGAGCAGGTTGCCGGCAAATCGAAGCTGGCTGAAGAGCATAAGCCTTTATACCGGCACCTCGTGTTTGCCGCCGGGTGGCAGGAGAGCTGCTGGCGCCAGTTCGTCAAAAAAGGAAAAAGCCTTGCGCCGCTTGCATCAGCGAGCGGTGACCTTGGCCTGATGCAAGTCAATCGCAACACCTGGCGCAACATTTACGACGTTAAAAAATTGGGCGGCGACATCCAATACAATGGCGCCGCCGGCGGCGAAATTTTAGAGTATTATCTGACCAAGCATGCGCTCAAAAAGAACGAGCACAAACAGCCGGGCGGTCACCTGGCGCGCGCGACTTACGCAGCCTATAACGGGGGGCCGAGCCATCTAACCCGCTACCGTGCGGCTAAACAGACGGCTGAGCTGAAGAAAGTCGACGAAGCCTTCTGGGAAAAGTTCCAGGCGGTCAGCGCCGGTCGCGAGCTCGATGTCCAGCGCTGTTACGAAAAATAGTTCGATCCTACTGCAAGTCTCTGCTTGTTCGAGCACTATCCATCGATCCCTGAATTTACAGCCTGCTCAAAAGCTCTCAGAGGCGAGGCGCGCGAGAAATTGACGAGCGGAGGCGTATTTGCCCGATGCGTCCTAGCGAGACAATCGAGCTCAGGAAGCTTATGACTGTTTTCAGTAGCCTGTTTAATTCGAGGCTGCGCGTACCGTGACCTGCGATGCCGACAGTGCCCCATCAGCCGCGCGCGTTGCCTGTAACGAAACCACCGCACCGGGTTTCAATAAGGACGAATCGCCGACCACTCGTTGCACCACCGGAGTATCCGGAGGTACAACGACTTTGATCTCGCCGCCCTTGTATTTGAGAGTGAGCACGCGTTCTTTCACGTTCTCCACGAGGACGTCCTCGATAGTGTCAACGTTGGCATTGGTCATTGTAGCGCCGCTCTGAGGCGCCGAGCTCAAGGGGCGGTGGCCTTCGCCGGTACCCCGCTGGTCTTCTGAAAATACGTGCAGGCGCGAGAGGCGAAAGCTGCCGTTGGACTGTTTTTCGGCGGTCGCGCCGACGTACATCCCAGGCGTAATGTCCGAAACGTTTATTGGAACTTCGCCACGGATAATTGCTTTGTCGTTCAGTTTCACTGCTACCGGCCCGCGGTCAGTTGAGACCATCAGCTCTTGCCCCTTGACAGACGTCAGTTTGCCCGTGACCGAAACCGCCTCTCCTTTCGGAGCGACTTGAGCTTCAAGACCGGACGCCGCGAGCATCAGGCAGAAGCCCGTCAACAATCCCAGGCAGCGAACATATTCAGTGGTCGAGGCTCGTTGCTTCCGCATCGCGTCTCCTTCAAGTCGTGACTTTTGTACAGGCGGCGTCGATTTAGAGAACACTTCCTGCGAACTGGAATGCCCGGCGAAAAGAGGCGCCGGGTCGGCGCCTCTTGCTCGAACAGAAGCTAATAGAAACTGCCTGTAGGCCGAGTAAGTGCGACCTCTGTGGAAAGACGCAGTAGCCCAGTACTCCTCCAGGGCTCCGGCTGAAATCGAGTCTACTTCGGCTGGGATACCAACCGTAAGTACGGCTTCGGCGCTTTCCAGCCCTGGGGATATTTCTTTTTTGCATCGTCGTCGGAAACGGAACCTGCGATAATGACGTCATCGCCCTGCTTCCAGTTCACTGGCGTGGCAACCTGATGCTTGGCGGTCAGCTGCATCGAGTCGAGCACGCGCAGCACCTCGTCAAAATTGCGCCCGGTGGTCATCGGATAAGTGAGCATAAGCTTGATCTTCTTGTCGGGGCCGATCACGAAGACAGAACGGACGGTCGCATTATCCGCCGCGGTGCGCCCCTGCGAGGTACCGCTCGCGTTCGGATGAATCATGTCGTACAGCTTGGCGACTTTCAGGTCGTGATCGCCGATCAGGGGGTAATTTACCGGATGGCCCTGTGTCTCTTCGATGTCCTTCGACCATTTTTTGTGATCTTCCACCGGATCGATGCTGAGACCAATGATTTTGCAGTTGCGTTTGGCGAACTCCGATTGCAGACCCGCCATATAGCCCAGTTCGGTGGTGCACACGGGAGTAAAATCCTTCGGGTGCGAAAACAGAATGGCCCAGCCATCGCCGATCCATTCATGGAAGTTGATCGTTCCCTGCGTGGTCTCCGCCGTAAAATTGGGAGCTTCTTCCCCAATATGTAATGCCATTTTTCTCTACCTCCTGTATTTATTTTACGTTGTTACAGCGCACCGCTATCAACATGGTAAAAAGTTGTCAACCGACCAAAGAAGCGGAAAGATGAAAGCGGAAAACGGAAAATTGCCACGCACACAACCAACGCTTTTCAGCCTTAGATTCGGCTTTCATCGTGCT
>DATACQ010000479.1:0-3963 GCA_036258955.1 Binatia bacterium | reverse complement strand
GGATTCCACGCCGAGATGATCGAGAATACTCGCAGGTATGTCCGAGTGCTGAGTGATCTTGTTTGCGTTTATCAGCGGTAGAGAGAGGCTCGGGTGATAAAAGATGAGCGGGACGCGGTACGCATCGATCAAGCGCGAGCGCGGCGTTGTCGTAGGACCGGTATGATCGCCTGTAATAACGAATAGTGTTCGCTTGAACCACGGCATCCGTTCGGCGGCAGCAAAAAAGTTGCGTAAAGAATGGTCGAGATATCCTACACTCTCGTGAATCGGCAATGTTCCCTTCGGTAAGCGACCCTCGTATTGTCGCGGAATCTTAAAGGGTTGGTGTGTGCTCAACGTAAAGATCACGGCAGCGAACGGCTCGGGTTGCATGGCCAACTGCCGGGCTGAGAACTGCAAAAACTGTTCATCATAGATGCCCCAGATTCCATCAGAGTCATCCGCGCGGCCATATTCGTCTGCGCCGAAGTATTGCGCGAAGCCGGTCTGTTCAGCAAAACGATCAAAGTCGCCCGCCCCGTTTCTTCCGCCGTGAAAAAATAACGTCCTGTAACCGTGCTCTCTCAATATAGAAGGCATGCCCTGAAAGCGCCGAGATTGAGCGCAGCGGAAAGTTGTAGGCATGAGATGTGGAAGCCCGAGAAAAATAGATGGAAGCGCATCGATGGATCGACGGGCGTTGGCAAAATGATTCGCGAACGACAGATTTTTCTCAGCGAGCTGAGTCAAAAAAGGCGCATAGTCCGGGGATTTGCCGTCGATTCCGGTATATTCACTGGAGAGGCTTTCGACGATGATAATGACGACGTTTTCGCCTGCTCCCATCCTACGAGAGTGCGTTACAGATTCATCGACCGCTTTCATCGTAAGCTTCTCATTTTCTTTAATGGAAGTAGTGGAATACCCGCCACTCGTCCTAGCAGCACAGCTGATTTGACTGCGCAGCAAAGTCAAGGTCGAGTTTTGCGCGAGTTGCCGAAGCGCGGGGTTAGTGGCGGCAGCGGTCCGTGGCAAAACCGGCCGTTCTAAAGCACGTTCGCCGCCGAGCAGGAACAGGCATAACAAGAGGGCAGCGCAGGTGATCCATAACCGCTTTCGCCGAGACGAAAAGCGGTAGTGCGCCGAGCCATTGGGGAGAAAAAAAGAAGCAAGAAAGATGAAAGCGGCGGCAAGCAACGCCAAATGCCAGTAGTAGACGATAAAGTTGCCAAGTTGAAACGGAACGTCGGACCTGACATCCCATAGACTAAGATTGGAACGTTCACCGGTAAATTTAAAATACTCGAGATCCACCACATTAATGATCAAGAACGGCAGATTGCAAACTAGAAAAACCACGTTCAGGAACTTCTCGTACCACGCTCCCGTGACATACCTGCGAAGCGCTGCCAGCAGCAACAAAATGGTATTAGTGAGCACGATCGCAACCACGTCGGCGCGAAAGCCGGCCAAAAATGCCACTGCCAGATCGGCGAGCGAAGCGTCATGGAGCCGTGGGTTGGAGGCAAAGAAGAGAACGCGCGCGGTTGAATAAAGCAGAATGAGAATGGAGAAGCGAATCAACATATAAGCTCGAAAAGGCGATACAAATATGGTGGCACGAAGTGACGGCCGCTCGCAAATTGCGACAGCAGCGGAAATAGAACCCTTGGAATGTTCGCCGAAGCATGCCGAACTTTAGCCTTCGAGGAAGGTAGGTTTTGATGACCCTTTCGAAAGATTCTACGGAGCGCAATGAAAACCTTTCGGCTTAGAAAACAAATCTGGCTGCCACAGCCGCGCGAAAAGGTGTTCGGCTTCTTTTCGGATCCGCAAAACCTTGACCGACTGACACCGCAGTGGTTGAAGTTCAAAATTTTAACCGCGACCCCGCTCGTGATGGCGCCGGGAACATTATTGGATTACCGCTTGCGGCTGCGCGGCATTCCAATTCGCTGGCGGAGCGAAATTACCGCGTGGGAACCGCCCGGCCGTTTCGTCGATAAGCAAATCAGAGGTCCTTATTCCCTTTGGGTTCACGAACACCTATTTGAAACAAAGGACAATGGAACTCTGGTCACTGACAACATCGAATATGCCGTCCCAGCAGGTAAACTCGTGCAGCAACTGCTGGTCGCGCCTGACCTCGAGCGCATCTTCGATTATCGCCACCGCATGCTCAGAAACCTATTTAGCTGAATAAGTTAGTTCCAGGAAATAAATCGTCGTAGCGGCTCTTGTGGAGCGCTCGCGGCACTGGCGGCGCTGTAGCTAGCGGGTGTGCTGGCGACGCTCCGAATTGGTTCTTCAAATAGCCGCCGGACGTCGTCCTTGCCGACCCTCGATCTGCCGGGTAGTTTAATTCAGGGAAACGAACATGAAAGCAAACACTGGCATTCGTCGAGTCATGGTCACCGGAATAGGAGTCGTAAGCCCCAATGGGCTCGGTCGCGCAGAGTTTTGGGAGGCAACGCGAAACGGGATCAGCGGCATCGCTGCAATCACCCTCTTCGACGCCGACAAGCTCTCTTGTCGTGTGGCTGGCCAAGTGAAGAACTTTTCACCAGAGGACTACCTTACACCCCTAGACATCAAGCGGGTCGGAAGAGTCGTTCCTTTTGCGGTCGCCGCAGCACGAGAGGCACTGCAAGATGCGCAAATCCCCATCGAGGAAATGAGCTTGCAAGACAAGCGTGAACTCGGCGTTATTCTTGGCAGCGGCGGCGGCGCCAGCGACTTCACCGAGGAGCAGTACCGGCTATTCTTCAACGATCAGCTGCGCAAGGTGAGCGCGTACAACGTATCGAGCTCAACCATGGGAGCCATATCCAGCGAGGTATCACTGTATTTCGGGCTGAGGGGACCCAGCCATGTGCTTTCGACCGGCTGTACCAGTTCCAGCGATGCAATCGGCTACGCTTACAATATGATCCGTTTTGGCTTGGCCGAACAACTTGTCACGGGTGGAGCAGACGCCACGATCACCCACGGAATCTTGCAAGGTTTTTGTGTCATGCGCGCGGTTTCGGGTTCTTACAATGAGCAGCCATGGCGCGCTTCCCGCCCTTTCGATAACGCTCGGGATGGTTTTGTCTTGGGCGAGGGGGCGTGGATTTTGGTGCTCGAGGAGCGCGAGCGCGCCCTCGAGCGGGGCGCAACGCTTTACGGCGAGATCTTGGGGTACGGGTCGACCTGCGATGCTCATCACCGGGTACGACTCGACCCGTGCGGCGAAGAGCCCGCCAGAGCAATGGAGCTTGCCATCAGAGACGCGGGCGTCGCTAAAGATGAGATCGGATACATGTCTTTGCACGGCACTTCCACATTACTCAACGACAAAATCGAGACGCTTGCCGCGAAACTTTGCTTTGGCCGCCGCGCGAGCGACATCCCAATGAGCTCAATCAAATCGATGATCGGCCATCCACAAGGAGCATCGGGAGCTGCGGGGATCGTAGCGGCGTTACTCGGCATGCGTCACGGCTATTTGCCGCCTACGATCAACTACGAAGAGAGCGATCCCGAATGCGATCTCGACTACATCCCGAATCGGGGTATCTATCGCGCGGTAGAGATCGCACTGTGTAATTGCATAGGGTTTGGCTCGAAAAACTCGGCGCTCGTGATCGGTCGGGGAGAAGCCGTGGCAACAGCGCCCGTGCAAGCCTGCAGCCAAGCTGTGTCTTAATCGTCCGCGGCCTCCTTGCCGGCCAGCCGCTTGACCGTCGCCAGCGTATCGATCTCTTCGAGCGGCTTATCACCCCGGATTCGCAGTATACGCGGAAAGCGCAAGGCATAGCCGCTCTTGTGACGATTTGACTTTTGCACCAGATCGAACGTGACTTCGATAACGATTTTAGGCTCGACCACCCGCACTTTCCCGTGGGCAAACTCACGCAAGGTATGGGCGCGAAACCATGCAGACAGCTCTTCAATCTCCGCATCCGTCAATCCCGAGTACGCCTTGCCGACGTTGAGCAG
>DATACQ010000478.1:0-4856 GCA_036258955.1 Binatia bacterium | reverse complement strand
CGCCATGGATACGCCGTCCGCGCCGTTTCTGCCGAGCAGTTGGTTGGCCGAAATACTCGCGGCGCCGCTCTTCAACAAGCCGGCGGAACAGGGCTTCTACTATGCGCTGCTGGCGAGCTATGCGCTTTTTTTGCCCCTCGTCGCATCGTGGGTCTCCAGCGCGGTCTATCTAACCGGCTGGTCCAAAGCACAAGAGACGCCGCAACGAAGACGGAACTCAAGCGGGTTGGAACGTATTCTTCAATTGCTCGTGCGGCCGTTTCCGCAAATCTGGCGCGCGATCATGCTGAAAGATATAAGAACTTTCATCCGCGATACGACCCAGTGGTCGCAAGTCTTTTTACTTCTCGCACTCATCGTGGTCTATCTTTACAACTTCAAAGTCTTGCCGCTCCACCGTTCGCCGTTGCCGTCGGGTACTCTGCGAACCCTGATCTCCTTTGCCAATCTGGCTCTAGCCGGCTTCGTCCTGAGCGCGGTTGCTGTGCGGTTTACTTTTCCTGCCGTGAGCCTGGAGGGAAAAGCCTTTTGGATTCTCCAAACGGCGCCTATCTCGCTGCGCTCATTTCTCTGGTGCAAATTCTGGCTAAACTTTGTCCCGCTTCTAATCCTGGGGTGCCTGTTGGTGTTTCTCAGCAATCTCTTGTTACACGTTCCATCTTGGATGATGCTACTATCTCTGGCGACGATTGGCGCGATGACCGCCGGGGTTTCTGCTATCGCTGTCGGCGTGGGCGCGTCATATCCAAATTTCGCTTTTGAGAATGCCGCACAAATTCCCACCAGCTTCGGTGGCGCCGTCTGCATGATTTTCAGCCTGTTTTTCGTTGCAGCGATAGTGGCGGTTCAGGCTACGCCGATGTACCGTATGGCTTTAAGAGGGATGCGTGCGAGGGCCGAGCAAACGCCCGATCTCAGCATCCTCGCGCCGGCGCTCGTCGCAACGCTCGTTCTGACGGCGATTGCCGTTGTCGTGCCGTTGCGGTGGGGATTGAAGAGCCTAGACCGTTTGAAAGATTAGCAAGCTGCTGAAAAAGACCCATATGCTTCGTTGCGCTTGATCGCCTCGCTGCAACGTACTGTAAGTACGCCTCCGCTCGTCGATCCGGCGCGCGCCTCGCCTGACCAGCTTGCAAAACAGGATTTTTTTCAGCCGCATCTAGAGTCCATTCGCGGGCTTTGTACTAAACCGACGCAGTTCTCACCCTAGATCCTTCGCAAAGTTATCCTAAGCACGGTTTAAGGGCCGAGGTCAGAAGTCGGAAGCCAGACCGCAGAGATCCAGTTCCCGGCTCCGGGCTCCATGCTCCCTGATCCTTGCTCTGTGCTCGCCGGGCTCGGGATGACTTTGTTGTTAAGACGTGTTCAGCTAAAAAGCATATTAGAGTTCAATCCGAAAACGCTCAACTTTTGACATTGAAACTTGGAACGATGGAGCATTCATGAACCTGATCCACACGATTTATGAACCAAACGGGCACGGACCGCACCCGACGCTACTTACACTTCATGGGCGAGGCGCAAACGCCATGGACCTTTTGGGACTGGCGCCGTACATCTGTGGCGGCAAATTTCTCATGATCTGCCCACAAGGGCAGTTGGAGACACCCATTGGTCCAAGCATGACGGGTTATGCGTGGTATCCCATGAGCACGGGCGGCCCACCGGATGTTGACACAATGATGTCGTCGCGCGAAAAACTCGAGACGTTTCTAGAGCAATGCCTCACGCGCTATCCGATTGATCAAGAGAGACTTGCAGTGCTCGGCTTCAGCCAGGGGGGCGTGATGTCTTACAGCCTTACGCTGAAAAACCCGCAGCGCTTCGCCGCGCTGGCGGCACTAAGCACTTGGCTACCAAGAGAATTGGAGTCGCGGCTAGGAGTTAGCGCCTCCGTCTGTAACCTCCCGGTCCTGGTGCAGCACGGCAGCAAGGATCCGACCATCGAGGTCGAGCGAGCGCGAGACTCGGTGGAGCGCCTGCGCGAGTTGAAGGTGCCCCTAACGTATCGCGAATACGACATGGGACACGAAATTACCCCGAGAGGTCTAGGCGAGCTGTCAGCCTGGTTAGAAGATAAGGTCCTGAAAACCGCACGCTCGACAGCGTGAGGCGGCGATTTTCTTCGCCGCCCGCTGTACAAAAAAAAGCCACGCCGAGGAACTCTCGGCGCGGCTTTAGCGTTTAACTTGAAGCGCCTTTTAGTACGGCCGGGCGGTAGGTGAAGTCGCTGCCATGGCCTCGAGCCGGCGTATGCGTTCGTCCATCGGCGGGTGGGTGCTAAAGAGGGCCGCCATTCCACCAGCCGTCAGCGGATTCACGATAAACATATGGGCGGTTGCATTAGCGGCAGCGGGGCTAGCCTCCAGCGGGATACGCTGGGCTCCGAGATGAAGCTTCTTTAGGGCGCTCGCGAGGGCCAACGGGTCACCGGTGATCTGCGCGCCACCGGCGTCGGCTCCATACTCGCTCGAACGGGATACTGCCATCTGTATCAGCATCGCCGCCAGCGGGGCTACCACCATCATAACGATCAGGCTGACGATATTACCGCCGCCTTCTTCGTCACGGTCGCGGTTGCCGCCAAAGATCATCGCCCACTGTGCCATCTGTGCCAAGTAGCTGATGGCGCCGGCCAGAGTAGCGGCGATCGTGCTCACGAGAATATCGCGATTTGCTACGTGCGAAAGTTCATGACCCAAGACGCCCGCCAGTTCGCGTTTGTTTAGAATGCGCCGTATTCCGTGAGTCACGGCAACTGCCGCATGTTGCGGATTACGGCCGGTTGCAAACGCATTCGGTGTTTCTTCCGGAATGACGTACACCCGAGGCATGGGCAGGTTTGCCCGCATGGCTAGATCCCGCACCAAGCCATAGAGTTCCGGGTCGTCGTTCGCCGTCACCTCCTGCCCACCATACATTTTAAGAACGATCTTGTCGCTGAACCAGTAGCTGAAAAAATTCATCGCTCCGGCAATGACAAGGGCGATAATCGCGCCCTGCCGGCCGCCTAACATATCGCCAATCCAGATCAGCAAAGCCGTCAGAACGGCTAGCAAAATCGTTGTGCGAAAGGTATTCATTTACTTATCTCCTCGTCGAGTAGACGCTTTTGACAGTCACGGTCCAATACGCCTGATAATTTGCGCATGCCCCGAACAAAATGCAAGACCTGCATATAGCCAAAATGTTAAGATTTGCGAAAGGAGTCCCTATGCGCGTCGGTGTGGTTTTCCCTCAGACCGAAATCGGGTCAGACCCAGCGGTAATCCGGGACTTTGCCCAAATTGCCGAGAGCTTAGGTTACCAGCATATACTCGCCTATGATCACGTCATCGGCGCCAATCCCGCCAGCCGGCCCGGTTGGCGGCCGCCATACACGTATTTAGACGCTTTTACGAACCCTTTGTTCTATTCGGGTTTTTAGGAGGCGCCACCAAAGTAATAGGATTTACCACCGGTGTGGTCATACTGCCACAGCGGCAAACCGTCCTAGTCGCGAAGCAGGCCGCCGCTCTCGATGTTCTAACCGGTGGCCGTCTGCGCCTAGGTATCGGAATTGGCTGGAACCTTGTGGAATACGAGGCCCTCGGGATGAATTTCCACGACCGGGGCCGGCGCTCCGAAGAGCAAATCGAGATCATGCGCCGGTTATGGACCCGAGAGTTGGTTACGTTTGAAGGTCGCTGGCACAGAATCACTGACGCCGGAATCAATCCCCTGCCCATTCAAAAGCCGATCCCAGTCTGGTTTGGTGGCAGCGATGAACGGGCGCTCCGGCGTCTGGCGCGCCTCGGCGACGGCTGGTTTCCTTTGATGGGTCCGGATGAAAAATGCCGGCAGACCATCGAGCGGCTGCGCGCTTATGCGCAAGAAGCGGGACGCGATCCAAATACGATCGGCATCGAAGGCCGCATCACGTTCGGCCCGGACAGTGGTAATACCAAGGACATACAACAAAATTGGCTAGAGCAGATTGCCGCGTGGAAGCGTATTGGTGCTTCGCACCTTTCGCTCAACACGATGAAAGCCGGACTCGCAGGTAAGGCGCATATTGACGCGCTCCGGCGGTTCTGCGAAGCGACCGCGGCGCACTGGTAGACCGGTGTCCCTTCACCCCCCCAGACAGTCCCGCATTTAAAGGTGAAGAGGCGGGTTCTAGAATCCACAAGGCATCGCGTAGGGGCAGTCGCGACCTGCCCCTACTATGTTAGGAAAGCAATTGCCACGGAAGGGATGAACATCCAGCGACAAATGGAAGCAAAATAACCGATCCCCCAAACGCCTGCGGTATAATTTCGAGCCTCAATCCTGTAGCCGCAAGAATATCCCATCCGGCTTTATATTTATATCTGGTCGCATACTACGCACCGCTTCGAACGGCTTCGCGGCGCCGCTTACCGCTTTGCGAATAACATTGACGGTCCGAAGTAAGTCCTTGCCCTGAAGAGCGTACAGCTCGTCGAAAAGGCGCAGCTCTTTCATGTACAGCATGTAGTGGATCATTACTGCATTGTTGAGCGGCTGTTTGGGAAAGTTGCGAAACCGGTGCGACGGTTTTTCCGCGATGCGCCGCGCCCAGCGCTCTTTCGCGTCGGTAAAGAGCTTTTCGCGTTCCCGAAGCTTTTCAGTCAGCGTGACGTCCTTCGCATAGAGGGCGGTGAGCTCCGCGGCGAGCTGCTCGAGGAATGCCGAAAACTCCAACTCCTCGTCCCAGGCTTCCAGCGCACGGCGGTGCTCCGGGGCGCCGGCTCCGAAACTATCTCGAAAAAAATCAATGGCTGCGCGAGCTCCGACGAAGTTGGCGACGCTTTCGTTAAACGCGCCGGCGCCTTTGATGTAGAGAGTGTTATGAA
>DATACQ010000477.1:0-3598 GCA_036258955.1 Binatia bacterium | reverse complement strand
CGCTATTCTCTCACTGCGACCCGATCTGCGACTTGCTCAGGATTTTGACCCGTTAGTCGAAAGCGTCGCAGGGCCCATAAAAATCGACAACCTGACGCTCACCTGGTCTTATGGGATCGCGAGCCGAGGTTTCAACTTTCGTATGGCAATAATTATTAGCACCGGCGTGTCTCTGGTATATGATCCGGTCACGCTCGGCGGCACATCCAGCGAGGGTGTATAAAATCGCGAATAACGCCACATATCTCATCCTTAGGTCCTCCTTATCCGCGGCCCAATCAACGAACGTTCAGCCGTTCATAGTAGCTGAACGGTTTTGAGAGCGTGCAGCAAGCCACTCTCCACATAGCTTGAGCAAATCATGTGCCACGAACGAGGATCACTCTTCACCCCTACACTAAGCTGGATATCGCTTTTTCGCGGGAGATACGGAAGATCATGTTCATTTGGAGAACACCCGGTAAACAGCCTGCGTCCCTTCCAAGAGACCATGGTCCTGGTTTCGATGACCGATGAGTTGAATACCAACTGGCAGACCTCTCGGTCCGGTAAACACGGGCAAAGTGACACAAGGAGTATAGGTCCACGTGGACAGGATATTGAACGAGGTATCACCCGTACTAGCCAGTCCTTCCGGTGCCTCACCGGGAGCACTTGGAGTGAGCAGCAGATCTATGTCCTTCATACCATCGTTGAGATATTCGCGGCACTGGCCGAGCACGGCCTCGGCCTCTCGATATTGTTCGTACGAAACGTTGAGCCAACCGGAAAGTTTCTCACGCTGGAACTCGCTCAAAAGCCGCCAGTGATGGTTGCGTTCCCAAGTAAGGGCACGGGAGAACTCGAAATCGTTGATCCGACGGCCCATCGCTTCGAAATCCTTAAACGGCCCTCGGAGATCGAAGTCCGAGACCTTCGCTCCGGCGTTCGCAAGCCGGCTTGCTGCCTCCTCGACGAGAGCCTTTGTGTAGTCCTCCGCGCGCTCCCAAAACATCGTGCGGCAAAAGCCAACTTTTAGCGCGTTGATGGGAATAGTGGCCAGGGGTTTCGGCGCAAAGCCCGTAAGCGCGGCTCGAAACAGAGGGAGGTCTTCGACAGCGCGACTGAAAAGCCCCACGGTGTCGAACGAGGCAGTATTCTGCTTCACCCCCTGCGTGCTCACTTCGCCGTAGCTCGGTTTGTATCCGATGCAGCCGCAGAACGCTGCTGGACGGATGACCGATCCAACAGTCTGCGTGCCAAAGGCCAGCGGCACCATAAAATCAGCCACTGCTGCGGCGGAGCCGCTGGAGGAACCGCCGGGCGTGTGCTGCGGATTGTGCGGATTCGTTGCTTGTCCCAACGGAACGCGGCTGGCAAACTCGGTTGTCACGGTCTTGCCCAACAGGACACCGCCGGCCGCACGGCTCAGTGCCACACAAGCGGCATCCGCTGCGGGACGATTTCCTTTGTAAATGGGAGACCCGTACTCCGTGGGCAAGTCAGCTGTATCCATTATGTCTTTGGCGGCGAACGGGATGCCGTGAATCGGACCTGGGCTAGGCGCGCGATCGCGTTCCCGCGCCTGCGCCAGAGCAAAATCGCGGTCCAAATGGACCCATGCCTTGACTTGCGATTCCCGCGCATCAATCCGTTCGAGACAGGAGCGCACCAAAGCTTCGGATGTCAGCTTGCCCTGCCGAATGCGGACCGCAGCTTCATTTGCTGACAACCGGAATGGATCCGACATGTGATTCTCCTTTCAATGCTTCAAAAGACAGCCGAACCCTTCTTAACGGGTGTACAAACCGGCTTAGCACAGGACCGATGACGCCATGAGCATTTTCCCAAAACTTCGAGGACTCTGTTTCTGCTTGTATCATCGTATCTGCAGGGCCGACAATGGAATGGCAAAACGATCCGACGGCAAAAACGTTTTAGTTCTTCACGGTAGGCAATTGCGATCAGTTTAATCGGTGCGGAGCGCGTTTGCCCTCCATATCAACCACGAGTGAATTTACCGTTCCGGTTCACGATGGCCATTTTGCGGCAGCGCGAACGAGCATAGAAAGCTGGCATGCTAATTCGCATGTCTTCTTCGACCCGATGCTCGCGATAGGCCTCGAGCGCTGCGTCTCGCTTACCTTCCTCTAAATAGCCGATCGAGCGGAGAGCCTTTGCGCCGGTCTTGGAGTATGCTTCCTAGCCCCTTGGTTACCAATTTTTTGGTGTCGATGTTCACCGCCGGGCTTTTAGCAGCACCACTGATTGTGAGCGGCACGACGATCCGGCCCTGATTGTCTTTGAAAAACGTTCCGGCTTTGCCGCCACCCGCGCGCGCCGAAATGTCAGACGCGAGGGCCGCCTCGATTCCGAGATCCAACGTCTGCGCTTCCAAATTCATTTTTCCGGCGCCTTGCGCTTCCATCACCGCGCTGACTAGATGGATGCGTTTGAAATCTGCTATCCCGTTCGCGACCCCGAACTCGGTCTCCAGCGTTTTGAACGTCGTGGCTCCTTCGCGTTGCTGTTGCGACATACCGATGAGGCCTGTGATCTGTTCGATCTTCTTTACCAAATCCACATTGGTGAGCTCTCCATCGCGCGCCGCAAGGCGGCCGTCGCCCCGCATGCTTCGGATCGGCGAATCAGCCGCGGAGGGCACGGACAATTGAAGCTGGCCGGCAACGTTTCCTTTGAATGCCCGGCTGTCGGTCACCTTCAGATTTTCGAGTTTTACCGCTATCTGAGCGAGGACGTTATTAGACGGGCCGCGAACGCTCGTCCTCAACCCGACCGGACCGGAGGCGTCGAACTCGGGCGGCGCAATGCCTGCTGATGAGAGCAGTTGAACGATCGGCCCGATGTCGAATCGATCGTTTACGAGCGAAAGATCCAACCGCGGCGCGCTCGTAAGGTTGATAATGGTTCCGTTCACGGCAAAGTCCACGCCCGCGGCGTTGAGGCGGTTCTCGTTCAAGGTAAGCACCGACTGTGTATCCTGGTAACGCATCTGCCCTTCCAGCGAAACCGGCTTGAGACCTGGTGGAGTCAGCGCGATGCGATACGGGAACGGTCGATCTGCCGAGAAGTTCTGCAGTGATATGTCAACACCGCTGATCTGCAGAGGCTTCTGCCCGACGGTTTGCAACGTGACGACACCTTCGTCGAGACGCAGCACGGCAGGAATGAGCTCGCCCAGCTTTACTGCCTCCTCGGAGGTTGTATCCTTTTCTTTTTTCGCCGTCTCTTCCTTCTTCTTCGCGATGTCGGCAAAGTTGAACGTACCGTCAGGCTTCTTGATAAGATGTACGACCGGCTTTTCGAGAATAAACTCCTCGACCTGAAAATGTCCGCTAAAAAGGGCCATGAGCTTCAGCCGCAGGCTCACCGTCTCGGCGCTGAAGAAGGGATCTTCGGAGAACGCGGGATTGTCTGAAATTTGTAGAGCAGAGACACGGATTGCGGGCGAGGGAACGATTCTCAGGCGGATCTCACCGACGTCCACCTTACGCTGCAACGCCTCCTCCACTTGGGGAAGGTACCGTCCTTTGTATGCGCCGAGGTCGATTAATGGAGGGACAAGAATAACCGCCACGGCAAGCAGTATCAAAATGCC
>DATACQ010000476.1:0-2273 GCA_036258955.1 Binatia bacterium | reverse complement strand
CCAACTGCGGAATCCGGGTTCAACTGATTGGCGGCTGCAAATTTGCCAGCGAACAGGCAAAGCACTTTTCAGTCGCATTCGGGGTAAAGGCGGAGCCAGCCGCTAAATCGCGACGGGCGCAGACGCGCGGCAAATCTCGCGAAACTCCGCGCGTTTTTCACGTTACAGGATCCGATTGAACCAGAGCAGTGAGAGTAAGGCCGATGAGAGCGCGGCAAGCGCCGCGGCAGCGGCAAAAAGCGCGCTGATTTCCATGTTCTTTTTCTCCAACACTAGCCGCGCGTTCAGGACCTCGTAGACCTTCTTTAGATCCGCTGCTGTGCCGGCGTAGAAATACTCGCCGCGCGTTATATTGGCGATGGATTTCAGCGTCTCTTCGTCCAAGCGTACACGCATGGACCAGCCTTCAAATCCAATGGTTTCCCCTTTAGTCGTGCCCATCCCCACAGTGAAGACACGAACTCCGTAATCGGCTGCCATGCGTGCCGCCTCGATGGAGTCGGGGCCGGTAGTGCGCTGGCCGTCGCTAAGAAGAATAATCGCGGCGGAGGCATAGGAACCCGGCGGAACCGGCTTGAGGGGCGGCTTTTCCGTTTTGGCGGGTTGGTCCAAGCGGCCGGGGATGTTCCGGCCGTACACCAGCGCGCTCACATCGATGCCTGCTTCGGGGAAGATAGTCGCAAGTGAGACGATAATGCCGCTACCGATGGCCGTGCCGCGTTGCAGGTGAAATCGATCGATCGCCGCAATGATGTCCTCCCGATTATGGGTGGGCATCTGCACTACGGACGCGGTTCCCCGAAGGACACCACGCCGATGCGTACGTTCGACGGCTGTTCCGAGACAAATGCCTTCGCAGCGGCCTGAGCTGCTGTGAGACGATTGGGCTGCACATCGACGGCACGCATACTGCCGGATACATCCATAGCGAGGATAATCGTTTGATGCTGGGACGGCAAAGTAATTACCGCAGCCGGCCGGGCGATCGCGATGATCATGATGATAAGCGCAATCAGGAAGAGTAACGGTGGAATGTGACGGCGGAAGGTTTGTCCCCGGCTCATCGCCTCTTTCACCATACTCAAGCTGGCATACCGGAGGGCGGCCTCTTTCTTGCGGCGCAAAATGATGAAGTATGCCGCAACGACGGCTGGCACGATCAGAAGCAGTAAGAGCATCTCAGGCCAAAGAAAGGTCATCACATCATCTCAGGTGCTTCGGTAAGCTTCCGCCCGCGGCCAGTTGGCTGCGGCGCTTTCGCAAGTCGGCGAACCGCAAAATCGCGTCGACGATATCGTCGTTGGTCGACAACTCCAGCACGTCCACTCCCGCATCGCGGAACGCGGAGCGGAGTTCGTTTTCACGACGCTGGGCAGCCGCGGCGAATCGTTTCCTAAAGCCGCGGTCATGGGTATCGACGAACAACTGCTCTCCAGTCTCGGCATCGCGCATCGGTAGAAGCCCCAAGTCAGGCAGCTCCAGCTCCAAGGGATCATAAAGCCGCACTGCAACGATTTCATGCCGCTGGGCAAGACGGGCCAATGGCTCTGCCCAGCCGGGCGTGCTAATAAAGTCGGAGACGACGAAAACCATAGATCGTCTTTGCATAACCCGAAACGCGATCTGAAAAAAATCGCGTAGGTTAGTCGCCGCCGAACCTTCTCGCTCTGGCCGTGAAAGAATCCGGTGGAGAACATAAATCGCGTGACGCCGGCCGCTTCGCGGCGGAATTACGGCGTCCACAGTGTTGCCATAAAATAGCGCTCCGACCCGATTGCCGTGGCGCGTCAACAGCCGCGCTAACGTGGCAACAAATTCCGCGGACACGGACCGTTTGTTGACGTGCGAGCCAAAATCAACCGATGGGCTCAGGTCCAACAAAAACCATGCCGTAACTTCTCTATCCTCATTGTAGATCCTGACGTACGGCGTTATCAGACGCGCGGTCACATTCCAATCGATGTATCGAATATCGTCGTGATACTGATACTCTCGTAAATCGGCCAGATCCAGCCCGAAGCCACGAAATAAAGTGCGGTAATCGCCCTGAAGCAGCCCATCCAGGCGACGAATCACAGTCCATTCCAACCGCCGCAGGACATTCTCGGCCGCCGAGTCGTGCGGTGCTCGACGCAGAATGCCATTGAGCCTTCCCTGCCTTGCCTTACCGAGTTGCGGCGACTTTGACATGTGCTTCCAGCGGTTTTTCAGGCGCCGGTATCCGCTGCATGATGCGACGGATCACTTCATCGGCGCTGATGCCTTCAGCGAGG
>DATACQ010000475.1:0-1998 GCA_036258955.1 Binatia bacterium | reverse complement strand
GTTGGATGTTCCGCTCAAGTGGGGCTCGGCGCAAATGTGGCAAATCTTGGAATCGTTGTGGGAGGTGCGACCCATTTCACGCAGAACTGATTTCGCGCCGCCACTTGCGCATATCGCAGGCAAGCTCAAGAAAACTGCGCTGATTTTCTTGCTCTCGGACTTTATTCAAGGGGAAAACGTATTGCGGAGCTCGGAATTAAGAAATGTTGCGCGCAAGCATGATCTAGTCCCCGTCGTTATCCAGGACGGTTGGGAGGAAAAGTTGCCCGCCGGGCGCGGCTTTGCACGGCTGCGCGATGCGGAATCCGGCGGGGTGATGCTCTTCAACCTCAGCGATGGCAACCGGCGTCTCTACCGTTCGATGATGTCGGAACGCCGGATCGCGCTGGAACGCGCCTTTTACACCCTTGGTCTTGATCATCTGTTTTTGGATACGGGGAAACCGTATTTGGACCCGGTGATCGCGTTCTTTCTCGGCCGCAAGAAACGCCGATGATCGCAAGCTGCTGAAAAAGACTCATATGCTTCGTTGCGCTCGATTGCCTCGCTCCAACGTACTCGCTCTGTACGCTTCCGCTCGTCAATTCATCGCGCGCCTCGCCTCTGAGATCTTTTTGAGCAGCTTGCAAAAACTGATGAAAATCACTTGGATGCGCCTAGGCAGCTTCGAGTGTCAAGTTCCGACTTCCGGGTTTCAGCCACAAACAAAGAACCAAGAGAGTTTCTCGATTCTGGTTTCTAGTTTCCGGTTTCAGATTCAAAGGTGTCTCTGTTCCGTGCCTAGAAACCTGAGACTAGAACCCAGAGACTGGGCAACGGGTGCGAGAGTATCAATGTTACTGCTTTGTTTGGCGACTGCCGGTGCTGCGCCCGTCCAAAAAAAGGTCAAAGAGCCCCCAATCACCGTATCTACTCATCTCGATAAGACGGCCATCTGGGTCGGTGATACGTTACGCTATACCGTCCGCCTTATTCATGGTCGCCAGATCGAATTCGTTCTGGATTCCCTGAAAAAAGAAAGTTTGAATTTGACACCGTTCATTGTGCGTGACGTGACGGTGCGCCAGGGCGCGTACGAAACCAACAAAAAAGTCACCGAAGTGATTCTCGAACTGGCGACGTATGAGAGCGGCCAACCAGAGCTCAGAATCCCGTCGTTTTCGCTCTATTTTTTCACTCACAGAGGCGGCATGGAAAAAAGCGGGGATACTCTTGCGGAGGCTTTTGCTGTGCCGGCCACGCGGGTGGGGCTCCGCTCCACGCTGACGGCCGATGCGCGGCGGCTGCGTGACAGCAGAGAGATCACCACTGCCGGTCCGGAACGCTGGATGGCCGCGTTTGGGCTCGGTGTTTTGGGTATGATGTTTCTGGCGGTGCAAACGGCACGGCATCTGTGGAAGTCGCCATCGGCGGAAAGACCCAGAGTACAACAGCCGAACCGTCGCGCCAGGCGGCGTTTGTTGCGCGACTTTTTGCAACAAATCAAATCTATGGGGCGAGATTCAGAGGCAGATCAACAGAGGTTCTACTCGGAGGTTTCCAGGTTTCTCCGCGAATACCTCCGGCAGACTCTGGAAATCGATGCTTCAGGTATGACGCCGGAAGAGCTTGCCCGGATTTTGGAAAGCCAAGGGAGAAATGGCTTAGGAGCGCCGGTCAGGAGTCTACTTGAGAAGTGCGAACAGGTCCTTTATGCCCCGCGCGGAAGCGAATTAGGGAAGCAATGGCGAGATGAAGTCGAGCGCGAGCTTGGCAGCTTGACGCGAAGCTTGCGCCTGTAGAGGGCTCAATGCAGTTTGCCCGTCTCGAGTGGCTCTGGATTCTGTTGCCGGCCATTGCGCTCGTTCTGGTGCTGCGCTGGCGCACCTCGGGCATCCCGACATGCGCGTGCCGATCGCCTACGCGCTCCACCACCCGGAGCGCGTGGACGTCCCCGTCCGCCGGCTCGACCTGGCGGCGGTCGGCTCCCTCTCCTTCGAGGAGCCCGATCTCGACGCC
>DATACQ010000474.1:0-3230 GCA_036258955.1 Binatia bacterium | reverse complement strand
GTACTCAGGAGATATTGCCGTATCTCGGGCTCGGGAATATCGCGCTGCATGGCGGCGACATCAAAGAAGCAGAAAAGTGGTTCGTGCAAGCGCGGGAGCTGCAGCCGGACCATCCGGCGGTGTTGCTTGCCGCGGGACGATTGAGTGCGGCTCAGGCGAAGGCGGAGAAGAACGACGAGGAGGCAAAGAAACTCTTTGAAGAGGCAAGACAGTTGCTCGAGCGTTCGCGGCTGAAGGGAGAAGAGTCGGCTACGATCTTTGCGGAGCTCGGCGAGGTCTACTCGCGTCTGGCCGTTTGGGACAAGGCCGCTGAGGCTTATGAACAAGCGCTTCGCTTGAGACGGCGGCGGAATGACTGGCGGCTGGCATTGGGTCACGCATATGCGCGACTCGGCAGGATCGGCGACGCGGAAACCAAATACCGCCAGGTGCTGGTTCTGAGTCCCGACGAAGCGGACGCGGCAAAGGCTCTCGAGTCCATCGGCCGCCGCTTCTGACGGCGTAGCGCAGCGTCGCGAAAGATTCCACCGCAAAGAACATAGCGCGGCAGAGCCGCAACCAAAAATTGGAGTGCCTCTCGCAAGGGCGCAAAGGCGCCAAAGTTCTCAGAAACAAAGAGGATCTTTCTTAAGAGCTTAGCCTCTTTGCTGGAGAAATTCTTTTCTTCCGCCATGTCAGACTGCGAAGACTTTGCGCAAGCCGCGAGAAATTTTCAACTATAGTAGTTACAAACTAGCCCTAGGAGCAGCTGCCCGGAACGGAGGAACCGATAACATGCTAAACTCGAAAATCGGTGTTATCGGCGCCGGGAAAATCGGCGCCGCCATTGCGCGCGGCGTGGTTCGCGGCGGTCTGGTCGGCAAAGAGCAGGTGATGGCGAGCGATGTCAGCCCGGCGTTGACGCAAGCCATCCGCGATGAGATCGGCATCGAGACAACGGCTGATAACAGCGCACTTTGCGGGTTCGCCGACATTGTGATCCTCGCGGTCAAACCGCAAATCGTCGACGGCGTAGCACGGGAGATTGCCAAGAAACTCGGCTCGGCAAAACTCCTTGTCTCGGTGGCCGCCGGTGTGCCGCTTTCCAGGATCGAGACTAGCCTCGCGCCCGGAGCGCGAGTGGTCCGGGTCATGCCTAATTTGCCTTGTATTGTCGGAGCAGGAGCCGCCGGCTACGCCGCCGGGGCGCATGCGACGCCTCGGGACCTTGAGCATGTCGGATCGATTCTCAACAGTTTTGGGGCCGCCATGCTCGTCGAGGAAAAATATTTAGATGCGGTGACCGGGCTCAGCGGCAGCGGGCCGGCTTATGTTTTTCTTTTCATCGAGGCGCTCGCCGACGGCGGCGTGCAGGCAGGGCTGGCGCGCGATGTAGCGCTCAAGCTGGCAATGCAAACTGTTTACGGAGCGGCGCGCATGGCACTGGAAAGCTCGAAGCATCCGGGTGAGCTCAAAGATGAAGTCGCTTCGCCGGGCGGTACGACCATCGCCGGGATTTATGCTCTGGAGCAAAAAGGATTCCGCGGTATCGTCATGGACGCCGTGGTCAGGGCCAGCGAACGATCGAAGGAGTTGGGGAGGGGCTAAGCCCTAGCGTTGAAGGTTCAGGTTGAAAGTTAACGTCCCCGTCTTCCCTTCGCAGAGAGGCTGTCTCGCAGTCACAAGGAATTTCGGCGTGGCGGGGGCACGGCATGCCGCGCCCCTACAATCCAAGGTGAGTTCTCCGTCCCATTAGGGCCGGCTTGAGCGATTTTAACCTTGAACGTTGAACTTTGAACCGTCGCAGCGGTCGACTATTTTTTGCTCCAGTTCCCCTGCGCGTCTTGGATATACCAACCGGACTGTGCCTGTTCTACCCAACTTTTTGCAAAGATTGCTTTGATTTTGGGTACGGCCTCAATTGCAATATTGTTCGCCTTGGCAATTTCGGCGTAGAGCGTTTCGCGGTCACGATTTTCCGCATCCACGAGCTGCTGCACTTCAGCCCGCTCTTTGAGACTCAGGCCTTCTCTGCTGCGCGTGGTCAGCAGGCCATCCCGTGTTATGCCAACGTTCCCCCGGTCCATGTAGGGTTTGAGTGATTCGCTGCGACTGCGCATTGAATCCTTTAAAGAGCGGATCGCCGGATTTGAAACATTGATGTCTGCTTCCTGGGCGTGTGCCTCAGCTGCCAATCGCAGTAAAGCGAATGCCGAATCGCGATTGAATATACTGCTCTGTGGCTGCTCCTTCTTCATCGGCTCTCGGGGCGCGGTGCCCCAGGTCTCTCTGACAATCTGGTCCGCGGCTCGCTCCACCGCCGCCGCCGGAAAATAAATATTTACGGTGACGCATGCGCTCAATAAGACTACGACTGCCAAACACGTCTTTTTTAACATGCTTGCTCCAATCTGGGGCTGGTTAAAATCGTGCTCGTTTCTCGCTCGTGCTCGAATCCGTAAGAACGAGTCACCAACACGGGCCGTGGAATCGCTTTCAACAGTATTTCTTAGCTAAGCTGTTAGCTCCTATTATTCAGCTTGGGAGTCCGACGAGCGCGACCAGTAGCCCATCCGAGGAAACTAGCCTCTCTGATGGCGTCCAAGACCGGGTCTTGGGTCTAGAGTCCCGAGTCGACTGTAACTAACCCGAGACTCTAAACACGAGACTCGAGACCCACTTCCGTGTCCGCTCTCTACAGGGCTTGCTCATCGGATTAAGATGCTGCATCGGTTCTTCCCCAGTCCCTGAACAATCCGGGCTAGTACTAGTTCCCTGCCGCCGCCGGCTCCGACTCCTGTATTTGCGCCAGCCGGCGCAGCAGTTCAGAAAAGGCGATCACTTGCGTGTGGCTTACTACGTTTACCGTCGGCGGGATAAAACTCCCAACGACGAGATATTCGCCGTCTTCACGGCTCTCGACGCCGTGCAGAGTGAGCTTGTCATTTTTCAACGTCGCTTTAAACCCGAGCTTGCTATAGCGAAACGTATCGAAGAAGCTTGCGATTCCGCCATAAAGGCCGCCGGCATCGTTGCCGGAGCTGAGCACTGTAATTTTGTTCAATGATTCGACGCTGATACGTTGGCTGATGCCGCGCTTTTCGACCGTTTGAACGTTTGCGCGAAACTCGGAGGGTTGTCCCGCCGTTATGACGAGGTTGTTCACTCGTCCCTCCAAGATGCCGGAGATTTGCCCGAAGGCGAAAGTCTTTGACGCCTCCTCCAAACTGATATCGCGGAACCTGGCGTCC
>DATACQ010000473.1:0-4013 GCA_036258955.1 Binatia bacterium | reverse complement strand
CTGTTGCCCTTTTGCTCGGCGATGTAGGAGGCAGGCGCTGATAACGGCGCCGCGCTTATAGATCCACTATTTAATGCCGCCGCAAGTTCCGGCATACCACCTACCTGAATGATATTGACGTCACGTCCGGGCTGCAATTTGCTTTTCTGCAAATATTCGCGCACGGCAAAATCCGACGACGAACCCAAGCGCGTAACGCCGACTCGCTTACCTTTAAGATCCCCGGCAGAGGCGATTTCCGGTCGTGCCATGATGTAGAAGGCTGCGCTGTTGATAACAGCGCCCATGAGGACCAAATCTCCTCCCTGTTGGCCGCTCGTTACCACGCTGCCGCTATTGACGGTTGAAATGGCGACTTGCTTCGCAAACATCGCCTGCGCCATGGTCGTCGAACTGGGGATGTAAACCAGTTCCGTATCCAGTCCCTCTTTTTTGTAAAAGCCAGCTTCTTTGCCGATCCAGAACGGTAAAAACACCGAAGTGACTGATGAATAACCGACGACCAGTGGTTCGGCCCGAAGCACCGGAGCCGCAAGAAGCCATATAAAGGCGGCTAGCTTGATGATCTTCATAGCGCCCACACTGTTAGAGAAATACGCTGATATTCTTCGCATCCAAAACAGCCTGATCAAGTATGATCGTGCGCCGAGCGATTTTGAAGCTGCCGTTAACTCTCCGGAGGATATCCTGTCGCGTGCCGACGAACAGATCCTTGTCGGTTTCCATGCGCGTGCGGTAAACAAGAAAGTTCGAATGGACTTCCAGTTCCGTGCCGTTGTCTTTCTTCAAGCGAGCGTTGGTAATCAGATGGCGCGTGCGTGACGGTGGCAGTTCCGACCAGGCACTTTTGGAGTAAACCCGTTCGACTCTCAAGCGTAGGTTCTCTTTGTTGTCGTCAAAGTAATAGCCTTCTCCCGGCTTCGATAACTCATCGGATATTTCTTGCGGGCGCTCCAGAGTATTGTGGCGAATGGGCATCCAGTAGCGCGCATCGTCAGTGAAAAGCTCTAGCCATTCGCGCAGTTTGCGCTCGTCCAGCAGCTCGGCCTCGAAGTAAAGAAAATCCTCTACCTTAATGCGTAACTCGTTACCATTGTATTGCTTCGTATTCATAACTGCCGCATCAGTTCGACCACGATTCTCCCCTCTTCAGTCTTTTACAAGAACGTATGAACCGTTTTTAGATCTTATGTGGAGCCTTCTGTTTTAGACTGCTCAAAAAGACCTCAGAGGCGAGCCGCGCGAAGATCGATTAGCGGAGGCGTACTCCGATCGTACGTTGACGCGAAATCGATCGAGCGCAACGACGCATATGAAGCTTTTTCAGCAGTCTACTAGATTTCACTCCAGCTTTTCGCTTCAAGCATTTTCGCCCAGTGCATGTACAAATTTAGCTGATTATTGTCGCTAAAGCGGCTCATGGTGCGACCGGGCAGAGGGAGGTCCACGGCGGGTTCATTGCCGCCCATCTGGTAATTGGCCGGATAGCGCTGCCCAATGAGACTTTTCGCCGCGCCCGTGACTTGCGCCCAGTTGTCCATGTCGTCCTGCTCGAAGACACCGGTGGGACTGAAGCGATATTGGGAAACGAAACGCATGACGTCTTTGATTTTCGGCGTAGCGGCTTTGTCGACAACCGCCCAGCTCCAAATTTCCATTTTGTCCGGACCGCGGGGCTGCCAAACGCGGATCGTGCGCGTCAACCAGTGAACTGAGAGGTTCGGGAAAACCGTTCCTGCGGACGGCGAGATCTGCCGAGCCCGCAACCGGCCAAGGCGGCTCTCGATCTCGGCCGCATTGTCCTTCATGTACTGGACCAGATCGTTATCGGGTTGAGCGAACCAGGGCCCGGCATCATCGGGTGGCGTTAGCCAAGAAACCAAGATATGGCCGTTGCCACAAGAGATCTGGCAGCCTCTGTTCCACTGCCGCGTTTGAGTTGTGGTTGTGTCGACGCCGAGCTCGCGCGCGGAGCCGTGTGTGTAAGCAATGTGATAACCATCGCCGCCGAAGTTCTCGGCGGCGGTTTTCCAATTGGCGTTGAGCACCCAGCGGTGCGGACCGGCTACTTCCGTGCCGCCTTCTCTCCTGTCCAGCAGAATGTCGAGATACCACGCCATGTCGCCGAGATAATCGCGCAGCGACGGCGCCTCGGGATCAAAGGTGCCAAAGATCAGTCCCTTATAGCTATCGATTTGCGCCACCGAGATCAGACCAAATTTGTCCCGCTCGAAATTGCGAAAGGCATCAATCATCGGGACCAGCGCTAGTTTGCCGTCATTAGTATAGGACCAGCCATGATAGGAACAGGTGAAGAGTTTTGTGTTGCCGCGGTCAGCGCGGCAGACGCGGTTGCCGCGATGGCGGCAGAGATTCAAGTGCGCGCGCAGATGACCATTCAAGTCGCGACACAGGATAACCGGCTCTTCACCCATGTAGCGGGTAACGAAGTCGCCTGCATTGGGAATTTCGCATTCATGACCAAGATACAACCAGCAGCGCGTGAACAAACGCTCGCGCTCGAGCTCGTAAATCTCATGATCAGCGAAAATGCGGCGGTCGATAAAGCCGGCTTCAGGGTCGATTAGCGACTTGATATTCATTGGAATTTTCCTCACTCGTGCGATCGCGAGCTCTGCACGCCAGTTAATAAGTCCCCTTGCCCGCTGTCAAGCGACCCAGCTAGTTCTCACTGAAAAAGTCCAAGAAGTGCTTCGACGGTGCTCAGCATGAACGGAAATTTGTATTTACTTTGCTTTTTAATCCGTTTGTCCTGAGCTTGGTCGAAGGGCGAATGGGAATTTTCAGTGAGATCTAGCTAGCTACATTGGATTTTATTCCGGTCCTCGCCCCCGTCTCCGTGTTCGCAGCCTATGCAAGCGCGTTCATGTCATCCTGAGTCCTTCGGCTACGCTCACGATCGCTCAGCGAAGCATTTCGGATTGTAAGGGCACGGCATGCCGTGCCCCTACTGCAAGCCGAGATTCTTCGCCGGAGTTTACCCTGAGTATGTCGAAGGGGCTCAGAATGACATCAAGACACACGAGTGTTGGAAGCGTTACGGAGACACAGGCGCAGCAAGAAGCCGAACAGCGGGAAAAGAATTTGCAAATTACCGCGGATGAGGAATAAGCTCCATCAGCCGCGTTCCGAATAGTGGGAAAGGAGTTTCCGATGCGCTGCAAATCGATGAATCGCCGGCAATTTTTACAACGAAGTGCCGCCTTAAGCGCAGGCGCCGTACTCGCCCCCTCACACGTACGGACGACCCGCGCCGCTTCAAGAGACCGAGTCGTCATTTATCAGGGCGTCAGCTTGGATTCGCTCCATCCCTACGCCTACAGCGGCGGAGGTATCAACGGCATATGGCTCCACTTAATTGAGCCGCTGATCGTCATGGATTACCGCCAGCAAAAGTATGTCGGCGCACTCGCCGAAGCATGGGAATTCCAGGGGAAAAGATGGATCTTTCAGCTCAGGAAGAATATCCGCTTCCACAGCGGCGCCCCGTTCACCTCGAAAGACGTCGCCTTTTCCATCGAGCGCATGAAAACCGACAAGCGCAGTCTTCAAGGCGCCGACATCAAGGAATTGGAGGTCGAAACTCCCGACGACTTTACTGTGATCTTCAATACCAAACAGCCCCACGCGCTGCTGCTCGACCGGCTCGATACGCGCTACATCATCAGCAAAGCCGCCGCCGAAAAATACGGCGAGCAGATGGACAATTACGCGATCGGCACCGGGCCGTACAAGTTCGTCAGCTGGCAGCGCGGCGGCAATCTGATTTTGACGCGCAACGACGACTACTGGGGCAAGAACGCAGAAATCAAAGAAGTCATTCTCAAAGGCGTGAAGGAAGAAGCGGCGCGGGTCGCCGGTTTGCTCTCCGGCCAGGCTGACGTGATCAGCAATTTGCCGATCGAAGATATCGAGCGGGTCGCCAACCATCCGCGCACGCGGGTTGAAAAAGTTCCGGGCTTTCGCATGTATTTCCTGGCGATGAACGTCAA
>DATACQ010000472.1:0-1530 GCA_036258955.1 Binatia bacterium | reverse complement strand
CTTTATGTCACGTAGCGACCACCGATGGGTGAGACCCGCGTAGATCTCCTGCATCTCCTCGAGGACCTTCGGGACGCCTATCCCGGCTCGATTGAAGAGACTATTTTGACCGAGATCATGGCCAACTCGCTGGATTCCGGTGCGACGCAAATTGGTTTTGCGTGCGACCCGGTGCAGCGCACTCTGACGGGCCTGGACAACGGCCGCGGCATGCAGCGACGCGAGCTGGCGCGCTTTCATGATATCGCGGCGAGCACGAAGAGCCGCGGCCAGGGGATCGGCTTTGCCGGAGTGGGCATCAAACTCGGCTTGCTTGTCTGCGAGGAGGTCTTTGCTGAAACCCGCCGTGGGAAAACTCATGTAGCGACTGCCTGGCACCTGGCATCGCGTTATCGCGCTCCGTGGAAATGGGTACCGCCCGCCGGGCTCGTCGTAGAACGCGGCACGGCGGTCAGGCTGAAGATTCAGAACGCGCTGTCACCGCTGCTCGATCCAGGTTTTCTGGAAAACGTAATACGGCGTCAATTCGAACCTCTGCTGGATGATGCGTTCAAAGAAGTTCTGGCCAGCCAGTATCCCAAGGGGATTTCCATTGGGCTCAACGGCCAAATTTTGGACAAGCAATCATGGACCGCTCCGCTTCACGCCGCGTTGGAAATTCGCATGTTGCGCAAGCGCAAACCTTCGGCTTCAGGTTACCTCAAGCGCAGCGAGTTGCCGCTGTCAGAAGAAAGACGCGGCATCGCCGTCAGCACATTCGGCAAAGTGATCAAGCGGGGGTGGGATTGGATGGGTATGACCCCTGCTGCCGCCGAACGCATCGGCGGTCTGCTCGAAGTGCCCGAGCTGGCCGCTTGCCTTACCCTCAATAAGGCCGATTTCATCCGCTCCGGCCCCCGCGGCGCAACGTATCTGGCGTATCGTAAAGCGATTCAGGAGGCGGTCTCCAGACAACTTGCCGCTTGGGGCGATGCACCTGAAACGGCCGGTGAGGCACCGCCACGGGAGGTGCGCCCGCTGCAACGCGATCTGGCGCATATGCTTGAAGATCTTGCTACCGACTTCCCGCTGTTGTCATCCCTTGTAGAGCAACGCGCCGGAGGTCAAAAGCGGTTGGCCTTCGGTGACAACGGAGAGTCCGGGGGAGAGCGATCGTGGGTAGCTGCTTCCGTGATTCGGCAGGCGAATGTGAGTCAAGAGCAAGCGGCGCCAGACGCCGAAACACCTCGTTCCGAAAAATCCGCGGAAGCTAACGCGGAAGCAGCCCGGCTCGAACGTTCTGCGCTGCAATTACCCGCGCGAGGCGGAAGCCGCCGCCCCGGGCACTATGGACTCCAGATCGATTTTGAAGACCGCGCGGAGGACCTTGAGATTGGACGGCTCGTGGATTCAACCGTCTGGGTCAACCGCGCGCATCCCGCTTACCGCCGCGCGCTAGCATCGCGCTCGATTGGCTACCACATTGCTTTGGCCGTGGGGATGTCACTTGCGCCTTTGGCGGTGGAGCAGGCACGGGAGCATCAATTCGTC
>DATACQ010000471.1:0-2873 GCA_036258955.1 Binatia bacterium | reverse complement strand
GCGATTTTTTCCTTCTTTTGCTTTCCTCGAAAACGTCTCTATCCACATAAACGGTACTCCAAGTGAGAAACTAGTTCCATCATACTTTCGGAAAGTGGCCTACTACTTTTGGGTAGCCCCCAAGCCATGCGCGCCCTGCAAAGACGCCGGGAGCGATTGGGAGCTTGGAACAGCTGGAGGAGCGAAGCTTTTCAGGCGGCTGATGGCCGCCGTTGGATTGTACTGTTCAGGAGCCGTTGACCTGGCCAAACCACCTCGAGCGTCTTGCTCACCGCGCTCTGAATTGTCATCCAAGGAGAATAGGCTGCCAACTCGCCGAAAGGGGAGACCGCAAGAATGACTGCGGCACACGTTAAATAGGAAACCGGGACGCTTCATTCAGGCCGCCCCGTTGCGGGCCGCAATCGATTGCGTCGCCGTGCCTGCCGTGGGCAGCAAAACCGGACGAGGGCCGAGAATTTCGACCAGCCTCTCCTGCGCGACCGTTTCTTCCTGGAGCAGAACATTGACCAACCGGTCTAATTTGGGGCGCGCGTTCAACAGAAGTCTGCGCACGGCCTGGTAGCGCTCCTCGAGCAGCTGTTGGACCTCGTTGTCGATCTGCGCGGCGGTTGCCTCGCTGTATACCCGGCCCTGAGAGATCTCAGAGCCCAAAAACGGTTGATGCTCATCGTGTTGAAACGCCATCACACCCAGCTTTCCCATGCCCCATCGGATAGCCATGCGTCGCGCCAGGCGAGTGGCTTCGACGAGGTCGTTCTCGGCGCCCGTGCTGATATCACCGATGACAATGTCCTCTGCGCCGCGCCCTCCAAGCATGACTGCCAACCGAGCCGTGAGATAACTCACGGTATAGTTATGCTGATCCTCCTGCGGCAACTGTTCAGTCACTCCCAAGGCATGCCCGTGGGGGACAATGGTCACCTTGCGCACGGGGTCCGCGGCCGGGCTTAACCATGCGACCAGCGCATGTCCAGACTCGTGGATCGCCACCGCGCGCCGCTCGTGGGGATCTATCAGTGACGGTTGTGCACCACCAAGTAGAATCTTGTCCTGAGCTTCTTCGAAGTCGGCCATCACCACTTCGGTCCGATTGTGACGGGCAGCGACCAGTGCAGCTTCGTTGCATAAATTTGCCAGATCAGCTCCGCTAAAACCCATTGTAGCCCGGGACACTGTCAAGAGATCCACGTTCGCGGCCAAACGTAGTTTGCGGGTATGAATGCGCAGAATTCCTTCTCGGCCCTGGTGATCGGGTAAGCCGACAACTACTTGCCGATCGAAGCGTCCGGGCCGTAACAGCGCGGGGTCCAGCACGTCCGGTCGATTCGTCGCGGCCAGAACGATCACTTCGTTGCGGTCATCAAAACCATCCATTTCGACCAGGAACTGGTTGAGTGTTTGCTCACGTTCGTCGTTGACCGCGCCGACTCCGGCGCCCCTTCGCCGCCCCACCGCGTCCAGTTCGTCAATGAAAAGGATCGCCGGCGCGGCAGCCTTCGCCTGAGTGAAGAGATCGCGCATCCGGCTGGCGCCGACGCCAACGAACATCTCGACAAACTCCGAGGCGCTCAGACTGAAAAAAGGAACACCCGCCTCGCCAGCGATGGCCTTAGCCAGCAGCGTCTTTCCGGTTCCGGGAGGGCCAACCAGTAGGACACCGCGCGGAATCCGCGCCCCGAGATCGTGGTACTTCTGCGGCCTTTTCAAGAAATCAACTTCTTCTTGCAATTCGGCCTTAGCTTCATCGGCGCCGGCAACATCGTTGAACGTGATTTTGGCCTGCTCAGCATTGTAGCGCCGGGCTTTCGTGCGTCCGAGACCAAAGAGGCCGGATTGGCTGTTTCGCGCATTGACGCTCATCCACCAAAAAAACCCCACGAGAAGCAGCGTCGGAAACCAGTTCGCCAAAAGCTCCAGGAACCAGGGGCTACCGGAGGAGCTGACACCGACAACCACCTTGTGCTGCTCCAGCAGCGGCAGCAAGGTCGAGTCGCCGATAGCGGCAGGAAACGTTGTCTCGAATTCCGAGTAGGTGGTTGGCGCGGCCGGGGCGACCTTTTCAGCTGTTGACTTCGATGTGGCCGGCGGCGCGTTTGCTGGTTTTTTTTCCGGCCACGGGACCGGCTTTACAAACGAGCCGGTGATCTTGTCTCCCAGGATTTGAACCCGCGCGACGTTGTCGGCTCGAACCTGTTCGAGAAAGACGGTGTATGGGACGTTGATTTCCGCGGCTTTTTTGAGCCGGAGATTCGCCACATTCCAGACCAGCAAGCCAAGGCAAATGATCCACCAGAGTATGATGGACCCGGCGCTCGGCGGACGAGGTTTTAATTGAGGATTTGATTTTTCTTCCGAGGGTGGCGGCATATTCATGACGGTTGACCTTTCTCCGGTGTTACGGGTGAGACCGGCGCTCCGTCGCGTCCGGCCGGTGCTCGATGCAGAGGCACATAAAGAACCGACGGCCGATCTGCTGCTCCTTGTGGAAATAGATCCATCAGCTCGTAGACGGTCCTTGGCATTTCCGTCGATACTGGAAGCCCAAGCTCGCGCGCAAACGGGACGGTGATCGGAAAGTCGTGCGTCCAGCGGCCTTCAGTCAGCAGCGTGGCGAGGCCGGCGGCCTTATCTTTCGGCAAGCGATTGAGCAGAAGTTGCGTGACAAAAGCCGCGACTTGGACGCGCGCCTTTTCCGCCACGTCCGCCATCATCAAGGTTTCGTCCTTGATTTGGCTGACTTGCTTCTGCGTCAGAACCCGCACAATCGACGCCGCCGGCATATCGCCGATCTGCGGATCCACCGGGCCAAGTACGGCATTGGGATCCATGACGATCTCGTCCGCGGCGAGCGCTATCAGAGTTCCGCCGCT
>DATACQ010000470.1:0-2850 GCA_036258955.1 Binatia bacterium | reverse complement strand
TGTTTCTTGATCTTACGCTCGCCGCCAGAACATGAAAGCAGATCTCCGTCATTCCCGCATGGATTGGCGGCATCCAGGTTCGCAGGATGCGTCCGGAGACATCCATGTCAATCTGGATTCCAGCATTCCATGCTGGAATGACGCAATCGATGGGTTCGGTTACGGTGATGTAGGCTTGATCCAGCGGTATTTTCTCAACAGGAAAACGTGGGAGAAGTTCGAATGTCGAATTCTTGTTTCGTGCTGTTCGTGATCTTATTGGTGAAGGTCCTGTTACACACACGATAGTCTTGCCGGAGGTGCTTATGGTGGAGATGAAAACCATCATTCCGAAGATTAACGAAGACTCCGGAGTGGCGTGGTTGACGTTCAATCGCCCGGAAAAGAAAAACGCGCTCAGCCGCAATTTAATGGCCGAGTTGATCGCCGTTCTCAAAGAACTGCGTCACAACGATAAAATCAAAGTTATTGTGACCACCGGTTCAAGCAACGCCTATTCGTCAGGACTCGATCTCTACGACCTGAGAGATAGCTGGAAGGGTAAGCGCCGGTGGGACGACGGCGGAACGACCCAGGAGATCATCCGGCTGATGCGGGCGGCACCCCAGGTGACCATTGCGGCAGTGAACGGTTGGTGCCTGGGCGGCGGGCTCGCGCTGATCAACGGTCATGATTTGGCCGTCGCCGGCGAGTCAGCGATGTTCGGCATGCCGGAAGTCATTCGCGGTAGCTATGGGGCAGTTGCTACCCCATCGCTGTTTCACGGAGGCATTCCGTTCAAGAAGGCCTTTTATATCCAGCTGACCGGAAGAAATCTTACCGCAGCCGAAGCCGAGCGGGTGGGATTAATATCACAGGTGGTCGCGGACCACGAACTCATTCCGTATGTGGAGCAGATGGCCAACGAATTAGGCTCTCGCAATGCGGCAACCCTCGAGAACGCGAAGATTGCCGCATATTTGCAAAAGGATCTGGATTTCGAAACTGCGCTGCGCGTCGATGATCTCGTTTCTCATCGCATGCGCTACTACACCAATCCTTTGAACGACGTCGAGGGTTATTTGCACTCGCAAAAGGGTGGCGGCAGCACACGTTACGTGAAGCCGGAGGACAGAAAATAAGTTTCGAGTTTCGGGTTCCGAGTTTCAGGTAGAATTCCTGTGGGTTCCTCGCTCGCTGGGATCGTGTCGCAAGGCGGCCGAATACCACGGATGTCATGCTGAGCAAAGCGAAACATCTCGGATCGTAGGGGCACGGCATACCGTCCCCTACTGCAAAGACGAGATTCTTCGGCTTCGCCCCAGAATGACACTATGACGTTGTCTCTTGCGGAAGGGCGCAAGGGTGAGGGTGGTGGCTTCGGCGAATTTGGTTTTTAGACTGCCGGATTCGGAACCGATCAGTTTCTGATTTCTGATTTCACTCCCCTCCCACGCGCGGGAGGGGCCTACTGTGAGGGTCCGATGAAACTACGCACTTCGTTATGTGATTTGCTCGGCATTGACGTACCGATCATTCAGGCGGGCATGGGCTGGGATAAAGAAGGCATGACCACACCACCGGCGTTGGTCGCCGCCGTCTCCAACGCTGGCGGCTTGGGTTGTATCGGCGGCAGTTCCATCCGGCCCGAAGTGATCCGTGAGCGCATTCGCGCGGTCCGGCAGTTGACGGACAAGCCCTTCGGCGTCGATATCACATTGCCGAAGATGGAGGACGTGAGAATTCCCGATCCGGACGAAGTGCGAAAGGAAATCCAGGAAAAATATCCCGAGCATGCCAGGTTTACTGACGAGTTGTTGCCGAAGCTCGGCTTGGCGCCGCAACCGCCTGATCGCAAGAGCTGGGTCAAGACGCCTGCCGCGACCCGGGAGCAATTGAAAGTCATTCTTGAAGAAAAGGCTCCTATCCTTATCATCGGATTAGGTGACACCGCGGAGGTTGTGCCGCTAGCGCACGCCAGGGGCATCAAAGTCATGGCGCTCGCGGGCGCGGTCAAGCACGCGCTCAGCCATGCGCGCAAGGGTGCTGACGTTATTATCGCGCAGGGCTATGAAGCCGGCGGTCACACGGGAACCATCGCCAACTTTCCCTTGATACCGCAGATCGTCGATGCCGTGAAGCCGAAACCGGTCGTCGCTGCCGGCGGAATCAGCGATGGCCGTGGTGTGGCTGCTGCGCTCGCCTTGGGCGCTATGGGTGTCTGGTGCGGCACGGCTTTTCTGGTAAGTAACGAATGCGGCATCCATCCGGTCTACAAAAGACAAATCCTCAATGGATCGTCGGAAGATTTTGTGCGCACGGCTTACACGAGCGGGCACTATGCCCGGCATTACCGCAGCGAAGTTATCAAAGCTTGGATGAATTCCGGCCTGGACGCGATGCCGACGCCGTATCAGGGCAACGCCATGGATGAAATTCGCCGCGCCGCCGAGGCCGCCGATCGTGTGGACGTACTCCATGTGCCTGGCGGGCAAGTCGCAGGCATGCTCAGCGAAGAAAAGAGCGCCAAGCCAGCGCGAGAAATCGTCGCGCGGATGGTGGAGGAAGCGGCGCTTATATTGAACAACCTTCGTAGTATGTATGTAGGAGCATAATCGTTAGCAAATATGGATAACCCCGTAGCATTTTTAAAGGGTTTTCGAGCGCTGGATCTAACCGGATTGAGTGGACAACTATGCGGTCGCATTCTCGGCGATTTAGGCATGGAGGTGATCAAGATCGAACCACCCGGCGGTGACCCGGTGCGCGAGCTCGGGCCCTTCATTACAGCTCCGGGCGGCAAACGTTTGAGTACAGTCTTCGCGCATTTGAACGCCGGCAAGGTGAGCAAGGTTCTCGATCTTAATAAAG
>DATACQ010000469.1:0-11231 GCA_036258955.1 Binatia bacterium | reverse complement strand
GCATAACAGAGCTGGCAAGCTTAAGAAAACGCGAGATGGCGACACGCGGGATTTTAGAAAGAATGGCTCAGTACACCACGGCGTGCTAGTGTGGTGTCTCTGAGTCCGCTACATAAGTCGACCGTCATCCGGGCGAGCTGGCGTGATCCCCGCTTTCGCGAGGAAGCGAGACCCGGAATCCAGCGTAAGGACGGGTTTCAAACCCGCGCCTACAAGATTCCCTAAATTCACAAACCAAGTGCAACACTTTTTGTTTAAGGTGTTGCAATGGGACGACGCTATGAACAACTTTCATTGGAACAACGTTGCACGATTGCCCGGCATCGCCAAGCCGGGAAAACAATCCGCAAAATCGCGGCAGCTATGGATCGCGCGCCATCGACTATAGCCCGTGAACTTAAACGTAACAGCGGCACACAGGTCGGTTATCAACCGGCCTACGCGGAACAGCAAACCAAAAGCCGGCGTTGGAAAGGTAGCCGATTGGTTCGTGATTGTTCTCTGCAATCCCTGGTTCTCAAGGGACTGGGACAAGGCTGGTCGCCGGCCCAAGTGTCTGGGCGATTGAAGAAGGAAAAAGGCCGTAACGTTATCAGCTATGAGTCGATCTACCGGTTTATTGATTCTCAGATTCGCCGCACCAAAGACTACCGTTGGCGGCTCTATCTTCCCCGAGGCAAAAGCAAGCGCGGTTGGCGGGGGCGGCGAGGCGGTAGCCCGGTGCAGCACATCGAGGGACGGGTGGCCATCGATCGACGTCCAGCCTACATCGGCAAGCGGCGTCAAGCGGGGCACTGGGAGGGAGATCTGATGCTCTTTGCCAAGTATGGTCAGGCTGTTCTGGTCGCTCATGAAAGACGCTCTCGTTTGCTCGTGGTGAGCCGTCAGCCCAATAAGGCAGCTGCTCCGGTAGCTACTAAGCTCACCGAACTGTTTCGCTCCCTCCCAAAGTCACTACGCCGAACCATCACCTTCGATAACGGCACAGAGTTTTCTTATCACCATCGACTTCACAAATTATCCATGCGTACCTTTTTCTGTGACCCCCATGCTCCCTGGCAAAAGGGTGGCATTGAAAACGGCATCGGAAGGATGCGCCGCGGGCTGCCTAGGAAAACTGATTTGGCGACACTCTCCGATCAACGCTTGCTGTCATTAGTTCGTTGCTATAATCACACTCCTAGAAAGTGCCTTAACTACAAGACTCCGGCAGAGGTTTTTACTCGTGACCTGTTGCACTTCAAATGTGAATCCACCTGCCCGCTTCCGCGGGCATGACGAACTGCTCAAGGCAACTGATTAACGATTCGCGTGAATACAAGACTGCCTCCTCAGCCGCTGTTCGTTTTCAGCCTTCCGCCTTGATGTATTTGCCCATCTCTTTCAGAGTCTCAGGCGTTTGAT
The DNA here is from genome assembly GCA_036258955.1 of Binatia bacterium. GTDB lineage: Bacteria > Desulfobacterota > Binatia > UBA9968 > UBA9968 > DATACQ01. The sequence goes on along the minus strand of DATACQ010000469.1, from coordinate 9,827 downwards.
TGAGCAGCGCTTCGAAGCCTTTCTGCACTTGCTCGTGACCGATGTGCTGAACGTCGATTTTAGCTTTTTTTGCTTCAGCGATGAGCTCCGGATCCTTGATGGCCTTCGCAAACGCATCGCGCAGCATTGCCACCCGATCCGCCGGTGTAGTGGGCGGAGCCGCGAAAGCGCGACCTATCGATCCTGGGATCGATTTGATGGCCATCAACGACTTTCCTAAAGCGCTGGTCGCGAGATCTTCATCGACGGGTAAATTTTCATAGCCCGGCAGCGCCACCCGCCCCCGCACCAGCGGCCGCACCACGCCACGATCGGCAGCAAGCTTGATAGTTGTCGCGAGCGCCGACCATGAATCGGCTTCTTTTCTCTCCACAGCCAACAATACATCGCTGTTCGCCGGGTAGCCGGAGACCAGCTTCAATTTGGCTCCGGCAAACTCCTTTAGCAGCAGAGGGAAATCGTGGGCATTGGAGCCCGGTCCAGTGGTTCCGGCGATCAGCTCACGGTCAGCTTTTCGGAGCTCGTCAAAAGTTTTATAGGGTAAATCCGCTCGCACCGATAGCATGACGCCATCGGCGCCGGACGAACCGAGCCATTGAAACTTACGTACATCGAAACGAACCTGCTCAACCTTTGATAGCTGAGCAATCGCAACGTTGGGATTGGCGGCGAGAAGGGTCAGCCCGTCGGGCTTGGCAAGATTAAAAACATTGTTCGTCGCCAGAAGATGGGCCGCCCCGGGCATGTGTTGTATGATCACCGCTGGCTTGCCAGGAAGATATTTCCCCAGATGATGGGCGACGATCTGGGCCGCAATTGCCAAACTGCCGCTCTTGGCGCCGATGAGAACAGTGACCGTTTTTCCTTCGTAAAAGTTGGCCTGGCCCCAAACGGGTGAAACCGCCAGCACAAGCAAGATCAAACATACAACAGTAGTTAAGGATCGCCTGTTTCTCATAACGCCTCCTTGAACGGGTAAATTCATTGGCCACCAGCTTTTTGGAACGAAGCGCCGCAAGGCTATTCGATTCTCGTGAGGAAAGTCAAGCAGCCGGATTGCGCCATGTATCATTTAAGCGAGTAGAGGTTCGTTGCGCCATTTGAAGTCCAACGTCCTTAGGCGCAGGTATCCCGCAAAGGCGGCAAGCTCACGGCAATCAAAGACCAAGTGTGGTTTGCACCCAACCGGATTCGAAGCGCAGGTTTATCAGCCGTTCAAAAAGAGCGTGATAGAAGATCCACGTTATTGCCGTCAGAACCACTGAGCGCAACAAACTCACCTGGCTCTGGAGTTTCAGGTACAAAAACATAAAGAGCGGTACGGCTACCGGGAAACTCACGAGATAGACGAGCGCAATGAATCCGGCGATCCACGCGAACATGGCCAGCGCGCGCCGCCGCGCGTCCGTGGCGGAGCCCACGCTGGAAAATTCGGCCTCGGCGGCTCGTTCCGCGTTAGCTTCGGGACGGCCGAACAGGTCCAGCAGCAAATGAAGCAGCGCCAAAACCATGAGCGGAACGGCGACCGCCAGAGGAAAAAATCCGGTTTTGAAGGACCACTGAGAGGCAGTGTAGATGACGTATCCGGCGAGTGCGACCAGGAATAAACCGAAAAAAATGTTGCCGGTTTTCATCAATCGCCGCCGCCCGCGAATGCCGGCTTTTCGCGAAAAAACGGATAGACGATAACGGCAATCATGACAATGATCAAAAACACGACGAGCGGATGCGTTAGCCAGGCAAATCCGTAGCGCGCAACAGAAATAAATAAGTACGTCTCAACCAATTTGCCCAGAACGAAGCCCAACACCAGAGGAGGGCGCGGCCACCCCCACAGCACCATCAGATAGCCAAGCACGCCAAAGCCGAAAGTCACGACGAGATCAGCTAGCTGACCATTGGCCGTGTAGCTGCCCACGAATACCAGCAACAGGACAAACGGAATGATCAGGCTGCCCCTGATGTAAGTCACCTTGGCGAGCTGATTCAGCACGGCGAGGGATAACAGCACCGAGATGATGTTGGCGATGACCAGAGTCCAAACCATGGAGTAGGTCACGCTCAAGTGTTTGCTGAGCATTTCGGGGCCTGGCACTAGTCCCATGATCATAAAGGCGCCCAGCAGAATGGCCATGGCGCCACTGCCCGGCACGCCGAAGGCGATGGTGGGAATTAGATCGCCGCCTTCCTTTGAATTGTTCGCCGCCCCTGGACCGAGCACGCCTCTTACATCGCCTTTGCCGAAGCGTTCGCGGTCTCTGACGTCCTTGGCGCTCTGCACTGCATGGGCGTACGCCATCCATTGAGCGACGCCGCCGCCCGCTCCCGGCATGATGCCCACAAAAACTCCCACTACCGAGCAGCGAAACACCAGCCAAAAGTGCTGCAACGCGTCCTTGATCCCTTCAAGAACCCCATTCCGTAAATTCTCCGCTGGACGATCGCCGGCAATCGAGGTTCCTCGCACGGCCAGATCGACCAGTTCGGGGATGGCAAAGATCCCTACTAAGACGGGAACCAGATCAAGCCCTTCCCAGAGGTACATCAGCCCCATGTCAAAGCGGATCGATCCCGACTGCCGTTCTTGACCCACAGTGGAAAGCAACAAACCGAGTAAGCCGGCAGCGAAACCGCGAATTTGTCCTCTGAGGCTCAAACCGCTGAGAGAGGTTATGCAGGCAATGCCGATCATGGAAAGCAAAAAGAGCTCGGGAGAGCCAAAAGTGAGGACCAGAGGGCGAACAACCGGCACCGCCAGCGCCAGGGTGGCTGCGCCGATCAGAGCGCCGATGAGTGAGCTCATCAACGCAGCGCCAAGAGCCCGTCCCGCTTCGCCGCGTTTTGCCATGGGGTAACCGTCCACCACCGTGGCCGCCGAAAGACCTTCGCCGGGAACGCCGAAAAGTATAGACGTGATATCGCCCGTCGTTGCCGCCACCGAATGCATGCCGAGCAGGAATGCGAACGCCTCCACGGGGCTCATCTTGAAGACGAACGGGATCATCAACGCGAGGGTCGCTGCGCCGCCGACGCCCGGAAGCAAGCCAACGCAAAACCCAAGCCCCATACCGGCGAGCATCAAACTGAAGGCTTTCCATTGCAGAACAAGAAAAAGCCCGTCAATGAAGGCGTCGAACATAAATGTCCGTTAGCCTCAGCCCGCTCGGCTTCTTCTCCGGAATAAAGTTTGTCGTTTGGCGCTAGTGGGAAACAGAATGGTGGCCGCGCTTCGGCTCACGGCACTGCAACATTGACCCTGATCAGGCATGAGAATGAGCAAGAGGTAGTTTCCGCGCCAAAACTAAGGGTATCCTTCTCAGGAGCGCCACTCTAGCAAGCTCGCCCCAGCGGCACAAGCCGAAAACCTGTGCTCTGCGGCAAACTACAGGGTTAGCGAAAAATGTTATTCGCAGCGCATATCCTCGCATCTTTCCGGCATGCTGCTTGACAAGGCAGTGGCGCCTGATAGATGACTTGATCGCAGATAGAAAAACAGACGGAGTGCCGAATGCCGAGTACGCGGGAAAAATACTATCGCGATTTTCGCGATCATCTGAAAACCCTGGAAGAACGCGGCAAGCTGGTCCGCATTCGACGGGAGATTAACAAAGACACCGAGCTCATGCCGCTGGTGCGCTGGCAATTCCGCGGTCTGGATGAAGCAGAGCGCAAGGCGTTCATCTTCGAAAATGTCGTGGACGGAAAAGGCAGACGCTTTGACATGCCGGTGACGGTAGGAACGCTGGCCGCGACCACCGAAATATACGCGATCGGGATGATGTGCGAGCCCGACGAGATCGCCGAGCGCTGGACCCAAGCGCAGATGCGTCCTGTGAATCCCGTTACGGTGGCTGCCGGGCCCGCGCAGGAAGTGATACGGCGGGGTGACGACTTGCTAACGGGCAAGGGGCTTGACATGATCCCCGTCCCGATTTCCACGCCCGGTTTCGACAACGCTCCCTACTTGACGTCTGCCAATTGGATAACGAAAGACCCGGACACGGGGATTTATAACATCGGCAATTACCGCAGCCAGATCAAAGCGGCCGATCGCTGCGGCGGTTTCTTCATGTCGCAACACATGGGGCAGCATTGGCGCAAATCTAAGGCCAAGGGAAAGCCGCTGGAAGCTGCCATCGCGATCGGTGTGAGCCCCAACATCGCCTACGCCGCGACCGCGAAGATACCGTACGATTTCGACGAATACCGCCTTGCGGGCGGCTTGGCCGGCGCACCGGTGGAGCTGGTTCAGGCGAAAAGCATCGATTTGCTGGTTCCGGCGACGGCGGAGATTGTGATCGAGGGGATAATCCCAACTGATTCCATAGAGCCGGAAGGTCCTTTCGGAGAGTATCCGGGTTATATGGGTCATCGCAGTGTCTCGCCTTTCTTGCAGGTGAGTTGTATCACGCATCGCGAAGGCGCCATTTACACTGCGCTCATGAGCCAGTTTCCGCCAAGTGAATCGAGCAAGATCAAACACACCGGCACCGAAAAGATCATCTACAAGTTCTTGCGCCACGACAGCGGCAACGCCGCCGTAGTTGATGTGGCGCTCCATGACGAAGTGAGTGGGAGCGGACAAAATTATTGTGTGATAAAAATGCGCAATGCCAGCAAAGGCGATGCCTGGCGTGCTTTGAACGCCAGCGCTGGCTTTACCGGAAGCTATGCCAAAATTTGTGTCGCGGTGGACGACGACATAGACATTCGCGATCCCGCTATGGTTAACTGGGCAATTTGTTTCAACGTGCGTCCCGACGAGGACGTCGCCATCGCCAAGGGAAAATCTCCCGGGCTCGATCCTTCGTCCCACCCGCCCGGCATGGAGAGTCTTCAGGCGCGCATGACTTCGATAAGCGCCTTATTAATCAATGCCGTTCGACCGTGGCCTTATACGCCAGTGTCCTTGCCCAAGAAAGAATTCATGGAGCGATCCAAACGGATTTGGGAAGAACTGGAACTCCCGCCCCTCAAACCACGCATGCCGTGGTACGGCTACAGCCTCGGCGCCTGGAGCGAGGAGGATGAGGAAGAGGCGGCTCTCGCGGTTCAAAGTGAATATTTCACAACCGGCAAAAAGCAGACCGGACAACGTCGGAAACCGTGAGTGGTTTCGAGTTTCGGGTTTGAAGTTTCGAGTTCGACGCTTAGGCACCCCACAGCCGAGACGCCAGAACCCGAGGCTGTCTAAAACAGCCACGGAATCCAGCGCTTAACACGCTTGGTGTACGCAATGTAGGGCGCGCCTAACTGGCGAGCTAAATTCCTTTCGTCGGCCAGCACGCGAACGTGAAACCAGATCGCAACCACTAGCGCGATCAAGGCAGCGAGCCAAGATTTCAGAGTGAGAGCGAGGCCGGCAAGAAAGAGAATGTGGCCGAGATACATGGGGTTTCGGGTGTAAGCATAAAGGCCGGTTGAGACCAACCTCTCTCCGGGCACATCCGGGCCCGGACCACCGCCGCCCCGCGCCATCCGGTACTTCCCGCACAGGCGATACTGTAAGTAGCCCCAGATCATCAGCGGTAAGAACCAGAGGTTTACATCAATGCGCCCGGCATGGACGAGCAATTCCCAAGAAAGTACAACCAGTGGATAAACCAGAAAAGTCCGAACCGGTGTACGGCTGAAAATTCTCATGGTATCGACGCTCAAGCTCTCTGCGTCAGCAAATATTATTTTGTTGCGTTTCCACTCCCGGAGCTGATGCCTAGCTACCTAAGTATCCTACCCACTGATTTCCGGACGTGAGTGCTGACAGCTGAAAACTGTTAGGGTCAAACATGTTTTTAGATTCAACGTATGTACTCGTCGGCACCGCGCTTCTTATCGCCGCATTCGTTAAGGGGGCTACGGGCTTGGGCTTCCCTCTTATCGCGACGCCGATGGTTGCGCTCCTACTGGATATTCGCACGGCAATCACGATCCTCATCTTGCCAAACCTGTTCATGGATTCCGCTCAAGTAATGCGCGGCGGTTTTCCTTACGAGGTTTTCCGCCGCTTCGCCAACCTAATCGCGCCGACGATTATAGGTGTCTTTCTCGGAACCATGGTTCTCGTCAAGCTGCCGTTGTGGGTGCTCAACTTTTGCCTCGGCATCATGGTTCTCGTCTTCGTGTTCGCGAACCTGATGAAACTGCGCTTCAAAGTATCGCTTCGTGCCGAGAAGATTTTGTCGCCGCTTTTTGGGTTTGTGAGCGGGTTTCTCAACGGTATGACTAATGCCGCGGGGCCAACCTTGGCGATCTATCTTTACAGCCTTAACTTGGAGAAGCGCGCTTTCGTCAAATCGATTGCGACAGTGTTCATTGTCACCAAAATCAGTCAACTCGTCGCTATTTCGACGTGGAACCTATTTAACTGGGCGACGATGTCGCTTTCCGTTCAGGTGCTGTTGTTTACCCTGGCGGGCTTTTACGCCGGTATCAAAGCCCAGGATCGGGTGAACCAACAAACATTCAACCGGGGCTTGCTGGGACTCTTGTTTCTTATTGGCTTGACTCTGATCGGGCGGGCGCTCACTCAAATTGACTGAGGGGAAGCAACTGTTCGCTGGGCTCTCTACGAGCTGGCTCTTTGTCGAAAGAACGCGCTTGCCCTACAGTGCCGGGGCGTAGAGATTATCCGGCAGGCCGCGGATGTACTCGATCGTTTCTTTGAGAGAGATCACGTCCGCGTACTTCATGGCCATATCGAAGAGATTGATCTTGTGCGAGGCCTGGCCGCGATCAAAGACACACTCTTCGATGACGGAAACCTTCATATTGTACGAGAAGGCGTCGATGACGCTTGCGCGCACGCAGCCGCTGGTCGTAGTGCCGGTGACGAGAACACTGTCGGCGTGCACCTCGTTGAGCATGCTCATCAATGGCGTGCCGAAAAACGCGCTGGGTTTTTGCTTGCGTACCACGATATCGCCGGTTTGCGGCGCGATATCGGCGACAATTTCATTACCTTTGTCCCATGTATCGCTCATGTCTTCGGTAGACCGACTGTTCTTTGCTTGCCAGCGGCCAAACGCAACCGTATTGGTGCGGTCGTCATGCCCTGTGGTGTAAAACGTCGGCAGATGCTTCTTACGTGCCTCCGTGAGCAGTTCACGGATATGCTGTACGCCTTCCCACCCTTCGGCGCCGCAACTATTACGAAAGCGTTTGACGGACTCGAGAATCGGTTCCGGTTTATCGCCGACAAAATTGTAGTTGACATCGATCACGATCACGGCGGGCCTTTGGCCGAAGCCGGCACGCTTCCCATAGCCGGAGAGCGCAAAGACTTGCTTGTCGCGGTCTGTTAAGACGTCATCCCAAGTCGCCATTGAATCCTCCTCTGGAAGGCCGTTAATCGACACATAAGTCGGGTAGCCTTGGCATGTCAAGGGCTGAGCCGGGCATTGTCGCCGGGCGTTTAAGCCTTCGGATCCTTGCCGTCCTCTTCCTTTGTCCCGGATTCCGCAGTTGGTCTTGATGCGAGGCGAGGAGCAAAACTTTCGTAGCGAAGCCAATAGATTCTGCCTCTGACCGGAGGTCGACCAGCGGTGCTTTGTGCCCCGCCAAAACTTTTAAAACCATCGGCAGCGAAAAGGGCGAACATGACTTTGCAACTGCATGCTTGGGTGTCTTCGCTACGACTGGCTCGCCCCTCGTTCTCGCAGAAAGTAGGTTTAACTGCGGAATCCGGGTTTATACTGCCTGAACGGCACGAGTGATTTGACGAAATGGGAACCGGGCTATAACCTCGCGCTATGGTGCGCACGTTGCGTAGTCTGCTCCCGGTGGTGTCAATGGTTTTGTGGAGCGGTTGCGGTTCGGTTGCGGTGTGGACGGACGGTGAAGTGACGTTCGTGCGCTCGACGCCTGACGTCATTGACCGCATGCTCGAGCTTGCGCGGGTGCAGTCCGGCGACGTTGTTTATGATATCGGCAGCGGTGACGGGGCGATCATTATCCATGCCGCGAAAAAGTATGGCGCTAGAGGCGTCGGCATCGAGATCGATGAAGGCCTCGTTGCAAAAGCCCGTAGGAACGCGGTTCGGGAGAATGTCGATCACCTGGTGGAGTTTCGCGCGCAAGATGCATTTACCGTGGACGTCGGCCCCGCGACAGTTGTTACCCTTTATATGCTGCCTGACTTCAATGCCAAGCTCCGCCCTCTACTTGACCGTCAGCTGAAGCCGGGTGCTCGGGTGGTCTCTCATGACTATCCGATCGAAGGCTGGGTGCCTGATAAAGTGGAGAAAATTAAAGGCGATTTTCTACACGACCACACTGTGATGCTGTTTGAGATTCAGTGAGTTTAGAATACAGCGATGCGCGGATAACACACGCAGAACCCTCGGCGGAATTATCCTCCTTACATCCTTGCGCCGTGGGAGAGGCAATGCATATGGCAATGCGCGAAGCAAGAGAGCGGCCGACCGTTTGAAGCGCGCTCGAGTGCTATTTGTACAAGGAATCGATGAAGCCGCTGGCTTGCATCTGGCGCACGAAAGAGTCGTCGAAGAACTTCCGCGGATCCGCATCTTTGGCTTTCGGATTGCGCGTCGCGAGATCATCGAGAACTGATCTAACCGCTTCGACTGTGGTAAGCGGTACTTGCAACATATATTTCTGCACGTCGATCTCGTAAGAATCAATCAGCGAGGCGGCATTGCTTGTACGCAAATACTTCCCCATGACCCTTAGCGCCAGGTCTTTCTCGCGCTTGGCGCGGGCAATGGCTTCCACTTGCGCCATCATGTAGCGCCGGACGAGGTCAGGCTCCTCGCGAATGGTGCGAGCGCGGGTTGTCATGCCTGTGAAAGCATACTTGATGCCGAGCGAGGCGATATCAAGCAGCGTATGATGTCCAAGCTTTTTGGCCTGGCTGATGGCGGGGTACGAGAGGATCCCTGCCTGAATCCGATTGGCTTGCAGCGCCGGCACCATGGATTCCATACCGCCGATCTGAACAATGGCGACGTCTTTTTCCGGGGCTAGCCCAAAATGGCGCAGCGCAAGGCGCGCACCGACGTCGATGGAAGTTCCGAAACGCGTGATGCCTAGCGATTTGCCTTTCAGCTGCTCGGGTTTTCCGATCTCCGGGCGCGCCATCAGATTCTGGACGAGGGTATCCAGTGTGGTGCCGACGATCATTACATCGGCGCCGCCCAATGCTGCGCTGGCGCTGGTGCCGCCGGAGATTTGTAGAAATTGCAGCTCGCCCGCGATCAGCGCGTTCATTCCCTCTACGCCGGTCGGAGTGGCAATGACTTCCACCTCCAGCCCATGTTTTTTAAAAATGCCCGCCTCGCGCGCGAGCCATGGAGGCATCATCACGGCCGACAAAGATGTGAACGCCATCCGTACTTTGCGCAAGGATTGCGCGTCTGCGGCGGGTGGCCAGCCGGCGGCTCCGATAAAAAGAAAAACCAGGGCAACGAACCGGCCCTTCATCTCACGCCCAACCGTAGAAGCGCTTGGCATTTTCTCCTAGGATTCTGTCTTTGGCGCGATCGGAAATGTCCTTGCGTTCGCGAATTGTTTTTGTGACGTAGGGAAACATGCCGTCCCAGTGGGGATAATCGGAAGCAAAAAGGATCTTGTCGTCACCGATCCTGTCGATCACGTAGGGGAGTGTTTCCTCCTCCGGCTCCATGGCGAAGAACAAGTTGCCTTGCTGGATGTAGTCACTGGGTTTGTGCTTGCAGAGGGGCGCTTCGACTTTTCCGCGCTTTTCCCATTCTTCATCCATCCTTTCCATCCAGTACGGCACCCAGCCGACGCCGCATTCAAGAAACGAGATGCGCAGTTTGCGAAAACGCTCCGGAACGCCGCCATACATT
>DATACQ010000468.1:0-13517 GCA_036258955.1 Binatia bacterium | reverse complement strand
CCGAACGGCTAACTTACGGCATTTCCTGATCGGTGTTTCGTTCGTGGTGAGCCCAATCGAACCATGAAGGGAGTTTTCACACAGGCTGACGACGCCTATGGGTTTTTTCAGCAGCCTGCAAGGAGAAAAAGTGCCAAAAATCAAAACCAATAGCTCAGCAGCCAAACGATTCACGGTCACCGGCAGCGGTAAGATAAAGCGTAACAAGGGGTACAAACGCCATATACTTTCGAGCAAAAGCAAAAAACGCAAACGCAATCTGCGCCGCGCCACCATGGTCGCGGCCGTGGAAGAAAAGAAAATTCGCAAACTGATACCCTACTTGTAACCGTGACCGCGCTGGCTCCCGCCAGCGTACGCGGCCAATCGTAAGCAACGCGGGGGGGGAGTTTAACGTGCCAAGAGCCAAAGGCGGGAGCAAATCCCGGCAGAGAAGAAAAAAAGTGATGAAAATGGCCAAGGGCTACGTCGGTGGACGCGGCCGATTGTACCGCTCGGCGCGCGAGACGGTCGAGCGCGCTTTGGCTTTCGCCTATCGCGACCGACGGGTGAAGAAGCGGAATTTTCGCGGCTTATGGGTTACGCGCATCGGCGCCGCGGCAAAGCTGAACGGGCTCTCTTACAGCCAGTTGATGAATGGTTTAAAAAAGGCGGGCGTGCAGTTGGATCGAAAAGTCCTGGCTGAAGTAGCGATGGTCGACGCCTCCGGTTTCAGCCAACTAGCCAGCACCGCGAAATCTCACCTAGGCTCCTAAGCCATTCTTCGGTTAATGCTCGATAACCTCGAAAATCTACGTCGCGCCGTGTCGGCGCGTGTTCAACAGTGCGCTTCCGAGTCGGAATTAGAACAACTGCGGGTCGAAATTTTGGGCCGAAAGGGCGAGGTAACATTGCTCTTGCGAGGTCTCAAGGACTTGCCCGCTGAGGAACGTCCACGGGCGGGCGAGCAGCTCAACCAACTGCGGCGCCAGATAGACGAAGAGCTGCAGGCGCGGATCGTTCTCCTGAAGCAGCTGTCGCGCGAGCGCGCGCTCAAGGACGACAGGGTGGATATAACGCTGCCGGGAACCCGTTGGGAACGCGGGCGTATTCATCCACTCACCTTAACCGTCGACGAGATCGTCGACGTTTTCTGGGGCATGGGCTTCGAAATCGCGCGCGGGCCCGATATCGAAGACGACTATCACAATTTTGAGGCGCTCAATATTCCCCAGGACCATCCAGCCCGCGATATGCAGGACACGTTTTTTGTTTCCAACGGTCACTTACTGCGCACGCATACGTCGCCTGTGCAGATTCGCACCATGGAAACGCGCAAACCGCCGCTGCAAGTCATCGTCCCCGGGTCTGTTTACCGCCACGACGATGATGCCACTCATTCGCCGATGTTTCATCAGGTGGAAGGCTTTTTGGTTGATCACGGGGTCTCATTCGCCGACCTCAAAGGCGTCTTGACTCATTTTCTGAGACAGTTATTCGGCCAGGGCGCCGGCGTTAGATTTCGTCCAAGCTTTTTTCCATTTACCGAACCAAGCGCCGAAATCGACATACAATGCGTCATCTGCGGCGGCAACGGCACTGCCGCAGGAGGGCAAGCGTGCCGTGTTTGCAAGAGCACGGGCTGGCTGGAAATACTCGGCGCCGGGTTGATCGATCCCGCGGTGTTTCGCTTCGTCGGTTACGATCCAGAAGCAGTCTCGGGTTTTGCGTTCGGCATGGGCGTCGAACGCATCGCTATGCTCAAGTACGGCATCGACGACATCCGGCTCTTTTTTCAGAACGATCTGCGATTCTTACGGCAGTTCAGCTGATAAAAGGGCGCGGAGTGATGGAGTATTGGAGTGTTGGAGTATTGGACCTAAAACCCATCACTCCATCACTCCATCACTCCCGTACTCCATTCTCATGAATTTTACCTTCAATTGGCTCAGCGAATTCGTCCCGATAACGATCGAGCCACAAGAGCTCGCCAACGTGCTTACGATGGCGGGTCTCGAAGTGGAATCCTTGCGACCGATCACCGAGCCTGAAACAAACCGGGCGGATTGGGTTTTTGCTATCGGGGTCACGCCAAACCGGGGCGACTGCCTCGGTATCAAAGGCATTGCCCGCGAAGTCGCAGCATTCACCGGAGAGCGCCTAAAGAGTTTGCCGGCGAAGTCACTTGAGAATGCAGGCAGTGTTACCCCTCCTATAGTCAAGGTTTCCATTGATGACCCACACCTCTGCGCCCGTTACTCTGCCGGCGTTCTGACGGGGATTAAGCCCGGGCGGTCTCCCGCCTGGCTGCGTTTTCGCCTCGAGGCCTGCGGCCTCCGTGCTATTGACAATATCGTCGATGTCACCAATTACGTCATGTTGGAGACCGGCCAGCCGCTGCATGCCTTCGATCTTGATCTGCTGCCCGCGCGCCACATTGCCGTCCGGCCGGCTGGCCGCCGAATAACGTTCAGCACGCTGGACGGTAGTGAGCGGGAATTGACCGCCGAGGATTTGCTCATCTGGGATGGCGACCTTCCTGTGGCATTGGCCGGCATAATGGGCGGCATCAATTCCGAGGTAAGCCAGAATACGACTTCGATATTACTCGAGAGCGCCAGCTTCGATCCTATTAGAATCCGTCGCACAGCCAAACGCTTGTCACTCCATAGCGAAGCGTCGCATCGTTTTGAGCGCGGCGTTGATCCCGAAGGCACCGTCGCCGCACTCGAACGCGCTGCTGCTTTGCTGGCGCAGTTGGCCGGCGCGACCCCAGCCACCGCCGTCGTTGATCGATATGCGCGTCCGCCGGAGTCTTACAAGATTTTCTTGCGAGAACAACGCATCCAAAGTCTCCTGGGGGTCGCCGTCGACAGCCAAGTCGCCGAAAACCATTTTCAGTCCCTCGGCATCAGAACGGCGCGCCGTCCCGGCAATGTCATCGAGTGTTCGCCGCCGACAAGCCGTCCTGATCTGACCAGAGAGGCGGATCTGATCGAAGAACTGGCGCGGCTTTATGGCTACGACAAGATTCCATCGAGCCTGCCGCGGCTACGCCCGGCTGGGGGAGGTAGGGACGAATTGCTCTGGCGCCAGCGCGCTGTGCGCTCCTTTCTTGCCGGCGAAAGCTTCGTGGAAGCGATTAATTCACCGTTCACGAACGAAAGGCTGAACCGCGATTTCCCAGGCCTCTGGGACGGCGCCGTTTCGGCGGTGGCCGTCCAGAATCCATTGGTTAAGGAAAGCGGGGAATTGCGGCTGAGTTTGATTCCCGGGTTGATCGATAACCTGCGCGCAAACCTGGCCCAAAAGGCCCCGAGCTTTCACGCTTACCACATGGGCAAAGTATTTCGTCTCGCCGCGGGGGGCACCCTATCGGAAGAGCGGCTCTATTTGTCGGGCATACTTTATGGACCGCGGGAGCGCATCGGCCTAAGTAAAGATGGCGAAGCTGCGCCTGGATTTCTCACGTGCAAAGGAATCGTGGAAGGCGTATTCGACGTGTTGCGTATCGGCGAGCAAATCTCCTGGACTGATCATAACATCGGCGCGCTCCATCCCGGCAGGCGGGCATTGGCAACGCTGGACGGCCAGTCGCTCGGTTACCTCGGGGAGATCCATCCTGAGCTTTGTGATGAGCTCGGGCTGCCGCCGTTTCTTACATTTGAACTTGACTTAGAAAAGTCACTTCAGTATGCTCCGCGGAAAATCTCCGTGCGTAATCTCCCGCGATTTCCATCAGTTGTACGGGATTTCGCTGTGGTCGTAGAACGCGACTTTCAATCGCACCAGATCGTAGCTTGGATTAACAGCCAGGGTGAAGCATTGATCGAGCATGTGGAAGTGTTCGACGAGTACCGCGGCGCCCCGATTCCGGAAGACAAGAAAAGCCTGGCCTACAAAATTTCTTATCGGGCCGAGGACCGGACTCTGACCGATGCTGAAATCAATGCGCTGCACCAAGATCTGGTTTCGAAGATTAGTAAGACTTTTGGCGCCGAGCTACGCAGTTAAACCGCCCGGTGCGCCGGAGATGAAAGGGGAGAATTATGACCAAGGCTGAAATTATCGCATGCATCTACGAGAAGGTGGGCTTTTCGAAAAAAGACGCTACGGACGTGGTCGAGGCGACCTTTGATATCATCAAAACGTGCCTGGAACGCGGCGAAAAAGTGAAGATATCCGGTTTCGGTAATTTTGTCGTTAACACCAAGCGGCCACGCAAAGGACGCAATCCCCAAACCGGCGATGAGATCATCATCGTTGGGCGAAAAGTTTTGACTTTTAAAGCCAGCCAGATCATGAAAAAAAGCCTCAACTCCATGTCCCCCTCACCATCGCCGGTCTCAACGCCGGCAGCCCCAACGGCTGAATAAAACGCCATGGCCGCACGTTTGCCCGACAAGATCTACTTCAAAATAGGGGAAGTCAGCGAGATCCTTGGGGTTGAACCCTATGTACTGCGTTATTGGGAAACTGAGTTTGAGGTATTGAAGCCGTCCAAGGCGCCCTCGCGCCACCGGTTGTACAAGAAGAGAGACGTAGAGTTGCTGCTAGATATCAAACGCTTGCTTTATACCGAAGGCTTCACCATCGAAGGGGCGCGTAAGAAGCTCAAGGAATCAAAGAAAGAAGAAAAGCATCAGCTGAGGCTGCCGCTGTCGGATCAGAAATACAAAAACGCGCTCGTAAAAGTCAAGAAAGAGCTGGAATCCCTGCGCAAGCTCCTCTCCTAAGGGGTTCAAAGTTCAATGTTCAAGGTTCAAAGTTTTTTCGGAACAAATTGAACTGAACAGTACACTCTGAGAACGTTGCCCTCAACCATCCCCGCGCTTTGCTTTAGATGTCTTAGAATACCGGGCAATGAGCCTTCTTTGTCCGAAACCTTGAACTTTGAACTTGGGCGTTCAGTTCATGGAAAGCTAAACTGTTCTTTTACCGTCCCCTCCAGGCCGAAGCGCAAGAGCTCGTTCAAATCAAGCTCCTTCTCCGCAGCTTGGGTCTCCCAGAGAGTCGATTTGGTCGCTGGATGCTTAGGAACGAAGAGCTGGCAACAATCCTGATCGGGCACCGATGAGGTTTCGAACGTGCCGATTCGCCGCGCTTGATCGATGATCTCCTGTTTATCCATACCCACCAAGGGCCGGAGGACGGGCAAAACAGCGGCTTCTTGAATGACCCCCATATTCTCGAGCGTTTGCGATGCTACCTGGCCGAGACTTTCGCCGGTGACCAGGGCTTTGGCCTTTTCTCGCCTGGCGATCGCCTCGCCAATGCGGAGCATCATCCTTCTATAAAGAATGACCCGGAGCGGGCGAGAAATCGCCGCGACAATGGTTCTCTGGATTTCACCGAAAGGCACTAAGTACAGGACCGATTGGTACTGATGCCGGGTCAGAATACGCACCAGTTGGCGAACCTTCTCCTGGGAGGTTTTGTCTTGGTACGGAGCGCCATGAAAATGTACGAACACCAAGCGGCAGCCGCGCTGCATCATGCGGTAAGCGGCCACGGGTGAATCGAATCCGCCCGAGATGAGCGCGACGACACGGCCGCTTGCACCTACCGGCAATCCGCCGGCGCCGGGCAACTTATTGAACCCGAAAAATGCGTCCTGCGGGAGAATCTCCACCGTCACCGTGAACTCCGGGTCCGTTAGATCCACGCGAGCCCCGGATGTCTCTTTCACTGCGGCTCCCAGTTGCTTGTTGATTTCAGGCGAGGTCAAAGGGAAAGTCTTATCGCCTCTTTGGGTTTCAATGCGAAACGAATCAAACTTTGTGTGAGCTAAAGACTGCAGAATCCTCGAACGAAGCGTCTCGATGTCTTTCGCCGTTCGTTCCACGATCGAGAAATTTGCCACGCCGAAGACGCTGCTGACGCGAGGGCTGATCGTCTCCGGCTCCAAGTCGTTTTTGAACGTCAAGAGCAGCCGGGCGGGCAGGCTGCGGATTTCCTTCGCACCCAGATCTTGGACGGCCGTGAGGACGTTGCGCTTGAGCAGTTCCGTGAAATAGGCCCGATTGCCTTTCTTGAGAGCAATTTCGTGGTAGCGAATGAGGACCGAATCCATGCTCAAGGGATACCAAATTCACCCTGCTTTTGCATGCAAGCGGCGCTGTGATAGGATCGCGGCATAGTCAACAGCTCTTTCCCTCGCGGCGCGCAAGCCCAGCGTTGAGCGGAACTGGAAATGAACACTCTCTTGACGACGAGAGTGATCTCTTCGAACTTTGCGGAGAGGAGCGGATCATGAGCAACTTCAAAAAGCTCTCTGACGCGATGCAGTTCTCGACCGAGAAGATGAAGAAGAACGGCGTTTTCGAAACCGAGCGATTTTTCTGCGATACTTACTGCTTCGAACCGGGGCAGATTCAGAGTCCTCATACACATGAGCGCGAAGACAAGATCTACTACGTCATCGAAGGTCGTGGCATGTTTACCGTGGGCAATGAGGAACGGGAGTTGGGCCCCGGCGAAATCGTACTGGCGCCGGCTGGGCAGAACCACGGCGTCGCAAACCGCTCGCAGGAGCGGCTTGTGACTCTGGTCTTTGTTACGCCAAAACCGCACCACTGAATCATTCAGGAGAGAGCCGCCGAGTAAGCCTCTGCGATAGTGACGAATGTTCTGCATCTTAGATGTATTGTTCCAGTCGTACAAAACGTTCAAATCATTCCAGCCCCACCCTTCGGCGAAGCTCAGGGCAGGCTCTGTTTCCTCCGCGCGACGCGGGAGGACTAAGGAGGGGGATTGAAGCGCTTGAACGGTTGAACAATGCGTAAGCTGGCAGGGTGTGGCAAGTTTTCCCACGCGCGATCACGCTGAGCTTATGGCTGACGATAAACAAGAAGTCGTGAAAGCCAACGAGGCATTTTACCGCGCCTTCGAAACTCTCAAGATCGAGGAGATGGAGAAGGTGTGGGCGAAAAACACCGAAATCCAATGCGGTCATCCGGGGTGGCGCGTGCTGCGCGGCTGGGGTCCTGTCATGGAAAGCTGGAAGCGCATTTTCGAGAATACGCCATCGATGCAGTTTACATTGACGGATGTCAAAGTGGAGGTCCGCGGCGAGATCGCATGGGTGACGCTTTACGAGAATCTCAAGAGCTCGATCCAAGGTCAGGACTATTCCGCGGCGATCCTTACAACGAATATCTTTCAGAAGACCCCCGAAGGCTGGCGCATGATCCTTCATCACGGCTCTTCGGTTTCGCAGCCGCCGGATGAAGACGACAGCTCCACGCTCCACTAGCAACCGGCGATAAAGCGCGTGTGCGCTTACGCTTGCGAGTAAACCCGAGATCCGAGACCCGAAACTCGAGGCACCCGACATGCGGCTTGTCTCTGAGATCTTTGAGCAGTTTGCAAACGTTGTGGAATAAACTACTTATACTGATTCTTCCGAACTCGGATTGTGTTTGCTCTGTTTCTTAAGCCTGCGTAGCCATGACCTCGCTGCAGAACAAGGTGGCGTTGGTGACCGGCGCCGGGCGCGGAATCGGTAAAGCTATTGCCGTTGCGCTCGCGAAAGCGGGTTGCAGGATCGCTCTATCTGCGCGTACGGCCGCGCAGCTCGAGTTGGTGGAAAGCGAAATCGGCGCCGCCGGCGGGGAAGCGTTATCTATCGCGAGCGACCTTACGCATGATGAAGAAATCTACCGTCTTAATGCTGAAGTCGAACGCGCTTACGGTCCCGTTGATATTCTCATCAACAACGCCGGTTGGGGTAAAAAATCCACTATCGTTCGAGCTAATTTGAACGATTGGGACCAAACTCTTCGGGTGAACCTGCGCGCCCCAATGTTGCTTACGAAAATGGTCCTTCCAGGGATGATCCAACGAAACTCCGGAGCCGTCATCAATATCAGTTCCATCTCCGGCAAATCGGGCGAGGCCGGCTCATCCGCCTACGCTGCCTCAAAATTCGGCCTGATCGGTTTCACCCAGTCGCTTTACGAAGAGGTCAGGGAATACGGCATCAAAGTAAGCGTAATCCTGCCCGGCTTTGTCGATACTCCCATGATTCCGCCGGTCAAGCATCTAGATCGCTCCAAGATGATTCGCCCGGAGGATGTCGCCGCCGCCGTGCTGTTCGTGCTCAATTCATCGACCGCAGTTTGCCCGGTGGAGATAACAATTCGGCCGCAGCGCTCGCCGTATAGATGATGTCGCTGCGCTCCCGTTCCAATCGTTTCAAACGTCAAATCGTTCAAGCCCTCCACGTGTTTCCTCCCCCGCGTCGGGGGAGGGCTCAAAGAGGGGGTTTGATCGTCTTGAACAGCTTGAACGTTTTGAACCATTTCACCGGAGAGCTTGCGTGCGAGCCTACAAGGTAGCACGGGTTGTCATCGAGCATGAATGATCCGGACTCCTAGCTGCATAAATCGCTGAGGAACTTAAAATCCACGTGTTCGAGGGTTTCGACGACCGCGTTTGCTTCCTGGAGTAACTCGATAGGATGAGAATTGGTCACCGCCAGGCACTTCATGCCGGCCCGTCGCGCCCCTTTTATCCCTTCTCTGGAATCTTCAATGACGAGACATTCTGTGGCGTTTATCGGAGTCTTGTTCCCGGCGGCATTGAGTTGCTTCAATGCTTTGAGAAAAATGTCTGGGGCGGGCTTGCCCCGCTCCACGTCTTCGGATGCGATGATGACCCCAAAGTGTTGCAGAAGGCCGGCACTGGAAAGAATCGTTTCGATCTCATGCCTTAGCGCGCCGGACGCCACGGCCAGCGGTAGGTTGCCCGACACTTCGCCAATGAGCTTCTTCACGCCCGGAAAGATCGCGACCTGGTTGCGAATCGCTTGTTGATAATAGATGGCCTTGCGCTCTATCAATTGGGCGAGCTCGTGGTCGCCTAGAGAGCGGTTGTTTTCCCTATATGCGGCGGCAAAAGCGCCTTTATCGTCGAAACCAAGATAGCGGGCGTAATAGGCTTCTTTGCTAAGAGGGATACCCTCCTCGCCGAGCACCTTTTGGAAAAGCTGAAAATGAATGGGTTCGTCGTCGACTATAATCCCGTTGAAATCAAATATGACAGCGCGTAGCATCGGCTAACGATCGCAGAAAAAATCTTTTGTTTCAATGCAATGAAAGCTAGGAGTAAAAGCATGGCATCCGATCATCACGAGGCTCATCACGCGCATCACGGACACGGTCATGTCGAGTTTCGCTATTGCCCACGCTGTGGAGGCACGCTCGAGAAACAGCTGATCAAGCCCAATGAACCGAAACGTCTTGTTTGCGGAAGCTGCGCGTTCATTTTTTACCAGGACCCCAAGGTCGTGGCTGCGACCATTTTTGTGCTGGAGGGGGGAATTGTGCTGCTTAAGCGCGGCGTGGAGCCGGGACTGGGCAAGTGGGTCTTTCCGGGCGGTTATGTTGATCGCAACGAAGCTGTACAGGATGCAGCGATCAGGGAAACTAAAGAAGAATCCAACTTAGATGTAAAGCTTGGTCCTTTACTTAACGTTTATTCCTACCGGCACTCGGCCCACGTGATTATCGTTTATGCTGCTGAAGTCACCGGCGGCTCGCTCCTCGCAGCGGATGAGTGTCAAGAAGCCCGGATCTTCAAGCCGAGTGAATTGCCGTGGGATGATCTCGCTTTTGACAGCACGCGCGACGCGCTGAGAGATTATGTTGAGCTGTACTTCGGCACATGATGGCAGGCTGCTGAAAAGCCGCATATGCTGCCTCTGGCTGTGTGAAAACCCGTTCATGATTCGACTGGGCTCACCACGAACGGAAGACCGATCAGCAAAATTGCTAGTATCCGTTCGCCCTGAGCGACGCCGAAGGGTTCCTAAGAGTTTTCACGCAGACGGGCGTTGCGCTCGATCGATTTCGCGTCAACGTACAACAGTACGCCTCCGCTCATCGATCTTCGTACGCCTTGCTCTGGGCTTTTGAGCAGCCTGCGCTGGAATTTGGATGTGTAGGCAGTGTGCCCTAGCTTGGAACTTCGGTGGAGAGCTTATCGTGCGATCGTAAACCCTTTGAAAAAGAGCGGGAGGAAAGATTGTTTCGGCGAGACGCGCCCAACTTAGCTCATCAAGAAGCTTCGCACCTCTTCAACTGACTACTAGACATCCACGAGGATGTCTTCGCCTTCAACTCTCAATTCGAACTTTTCGGTGGGCAGGGCCGGAACCAATTCGTTCTCACCGCTGGTGACGTTGTAACGCCAGCCATGCCATGGACAGATAACCGTCGTGCCGTCTACTTCGCCTTCTGAGAGCGGACCGCCGCGGTGACCGCAAATGTCGTTGATGGCATAGAAACTACCATCGACATTGAAAACCGCTACCGACTTGCCGTTGATCTCTACACCCTTCCCGCAGCCCGATTTTACGTCACTGGTTTTGCATACCTTGGTGAAGGCCATGAATAACTTTTCTCCTCGAAGTCAGGAATATCGGTTTAATATACGCGCTCGAGGCTTCTATTCAAGGCCTCGCTTTTTAACGTTTTACGAAAGGTAAATCGGTCACCTCCGCGCTCACCGAAGCGCCGTCACGGTCAACAGTCAAACGGGTGCCGCTGTCCCACTGATCCCGATGAACGTAGCCCAGCGCGATCGGCCGGGACCGACCCGGCGAGTACACCGAGCTTGTGATTGTTCCGACCTGTTTTTCGCCGGCCTTGATCGCGTCGCCATGTGCGACCGGGGTTGCCCCTTCAATCAGGAGACCCCGGAGCTTTCTGTTTACGTGTCCTCGCGAGCGTACGCGTTCGACAATTTCTTGACCAAGGTAGCATCCTTTGGTGAAGCTCACATGGGTCTCGAGACCGGTCTCCAGCAGCAAATTGTCCTCGGTAATATCGGTCCCGTAGCGTGGAATCCCCGCTTCGATACGAAGCGTTTCCAGCGCCTCCTGGCCGACCCAGCGCGCGCCGAACTGCTCGCCGATTTTGCTCAGCCGTTCGGCTATTTTCAGGGTCCCGGCTCTTGGAATGATGAGATCGAATCCGCTCTCGCCGGTGTAACTGTCGCGCACGACGCAAATGGCTGCGCCGCCGGCATTGAACATAGCGTGGTGGCCTACCTGCTTGGGCAGTTCAGCGTCGGCTGCGAGATCCATCACGATCGCTTCGGAACTAGGCCCTTGCAGAGAGAGCGTTGCGTATTCTTCGGATCGGTCGGCGATCTCGACCTCGTCAGCAACGAGGTAGCGGTTTAGATGGGCGAGAATCTTGTCCTTCAGTTCGTCCCAGAAGTCCAGATAAACTGAGTTCATCGCACAAAGGACCCGGACATCGGCCAGCACTTTTCCTTGCTGGCTGAGAATCGTGGCATGATGGCCTTCGAAGGTGTTTAGCAAACGCAGGTCATTCGAAAGCATTCCCTGGAGGAATGTCAGACGATCATCCCCCGTGAATTGCAGCAGGGCGCGATGGGAAAGATCGATGAGCCCTGCGGTTGTGCGCACTGCAGCGTACTCGGCTGCGGAATCGCCATAATGTAGCGGCAGCGTCCAGCCGTTCTGTTCGTCGAATAACGCGTTGCGCAGCCGATGAAAATCGGCCAGAAGCGATTGTTTGGCCATGCCAAAGAAATATAACGGTAATGAAGCATGTTGACAACGTAAAGCGAGCGATGCCTCGGTCACGTGCCCAGCTCAGTTCGTCAGTAGTTTGTCAGATACTTTCTCCGTGTGATACAGATAGGCACAGCAAATCATTAGGAGGTGTAGACGATGCCAGGTATGGAAGGACAGAAGGCGCCGGCCTTTACGTTGGAAGGTAGCGACGGCAAGAAACATTCTTTATCAGACTACGTAGGCAAGAACGTAATTCTTTGGTTTTATCCCAAGGACGATACCCCCGGCTGAACCAAAGAAGCGTGCGGGTTCCGCGACGCTATCGACACAGTAACGAAAGCCAATACCGTTGTGTTAGGTGTCAGCAGAGACAGTATCGAGTCACACAATCAGTTCGCAGCTAAATTTAATCTGCCGTTCGTACTACTCTCGGATCCGCAGGTCGAGATCATGAAGAGGTACGGCGCCTGGGGGCCACGGCAAAACGCACAGGGCGAAACGGTCGAAGGGCCGATCCGCTCGACCGCATTGATCGGACCCGATGGGACGATCAAGAAGCACTGGATTCCTGTGGGTAACGCGGAGGCACACCCCGCGGAAGTGTTACAGTTCCTGAAGAACTAAAATTTCGGGGGCACCGGGATCGTTCTCGCGTGTCCCCGCTCCCACCAGATTCACTACGGAGAAACCGTGCGTAGGTTGTTCATTCGCCGGCACGATGTGCCAAACGCCTGCTCGGTGGCTTTTCTCGCGCCACGCGCCTCACGCCTCTCGGCTGCTTAAGCGCACATGGCTGACTCCAAGGCCGATCTAGATCTCTACAAGCTGGAAATTTTTTACTGGGTCGCTGAGTTCAAAAGTTTTTCCCAAGCGGCCAACCTGCTCTCGCTGCGGCAGCCAACCGTCAGCGCCCATGTAAGAGAGCTGGAAGAGGCCGTCGGCGGCAAGCTGTTCTATCGCATTCCGGGAAAGGTCAGCCTAACGCCGCTGGGTCAAATGCTTGCTGATCGGGCGAAGACTCTCCTGGCATTTAAAAGAGAAACCGTCGCCGCCGTGGAACAGTTCCAGGGCACCCTCACAGGCGAACTGTGGGTGGGAGGCAGCAACATTCCGGGCGAATACCTCCTGCCGCAGAAACTCGGAGCGTTCGTGGTGAAGTATCCGGCGGTTAAGCCAATCCTGCGGATTAGAGATTCCGCGGGTGTCGTGGAAGACCTACTCGACGGGAAAATCGAGCTGGGATTTGTCGGCTTCAAAAACGATGACACTCGCCTGACGTTCGCGAAAATCTGGAAAGATGAGATGGTGCTCGCCGTTCCCAAAAATCATCCCTGGAGCCGGCGCAAATCGATTCAGCTCGACGAGCTTCGGACCGAGAAGTTCATCGCGCGAGAAAGCGGCTCGGGCACGTTGGATTCCGTCATGGAAATCCTGTCCGACAGCCGCAATCCGCCGGAGGAGTTGCTCAAGGTTTCGATGGAATTGGGCAGTACAGAGGCTATCAAGGAAGCGCTGATGGCCGGGTTTGGCGTATCAATTCTATCGCGAATTTCTATTCGCCATGAACTGGCGGAGGGTACGATTGTCGAGGTTCCCATAAAGGATATGACTATGGAACGCGATTTCTATGAGGTCTTCCATAGCCGCCGGCCGCTGCATCCCATCGCCCAAGCCTTTCGTGCCTTTCTGAAAACCGAATAAGTCTGCGGTTACCTTCGTAAAACTTTTCGCGATTTACCCTTGAATTCGTCCATAGAACAGAGCTATGCATTGTATAGGAAAAATGAATATACAAGGGGGAGTATGATGGCAGTAACGGTGTTACATCGCGCTTTCGACAACGCTAGCCTTCTACGCGAAAATTTCTTGTCGGCCTGGACCCGTACGGACGAGCTTTTTGGTATCGTTAAATCTCGGGCGATGCTCACAACTCCCATCGCTTTGCGGCATCCGTTTATTTTCTATGTCGGCCACCTGCCGGCTTTTGCGT
>DATACQ010000467.1:0-4520 GCA_036258955.1 Binatia bacterium | reverse complement strand
CCCAGTTGGAAAGGCCGAGAAAGACGCCACGGGCGTACAGGAGAGTGGCTGCCGCGAAGATCGTTAGGATTACGAGATCAGGTAGTCGGGTCAATCGGACCTCCATGAGGGAAAAATCATTCGCAAACTAACGGGCTGCTTCATTCGACGGCGATCGCGCGCATTCTCGAACAGAAACGTGTTCCGCTTGCGGATCAGCTTGCCGCGGCGCTGCAGGCGCATGGCGCGTCGGCTGTTTACTTTATTCCCACGGGCGCTGCAGCCGCGGTCGTTACCGCGCTGCTCCAACAAACGAGATATCGCCCGAACTCGAGGCAAAAGGTTTAATCCCATTCAATCCTTCGTTAATGAGCGTTCCGGGATTCGATAACAAGGGAACGGCTTTTACCGATGTGAGACTACAAATCCAGAGGAATGAGAGTCAGGAGACTGACCTCGATTTAAATTCGGTAAGTCGTCGAACGTGCGCAACTCGGCACGTCTTGTGCCCGCCCGATAGCGCCCGCCGAAGGTAAGCTCAGGAAGAAAAACAAACCATTGCTGAAAAGCAAAAAAAGGCAAGAACGTGTGTACATTAAAAATCCCCTCCTGCGTTGTACGAGCCAAGATGAAGTTCGTAGCGGTGCGCGGGAAATAAGAACTTGCTTATAACATTTACGCCGCATGTCAAGCACTTTTAATGGACTGCGGCCGATCAGCACGCGCGGATGGAGTCGCAAGCACTTTCGTGCAGCACCCTGTTGCTTCGGAAGGCTGTGGCATAGCTATTGCTGAAACGGTTGTGATCGAGACAACTGGCGCCGCGCGGGCGCCATCGTGGACCGGAATCGAGGGACAAGTTTCGCATGGCCCAAACCACTCGACAAAGTTCGGACCGTTTGAACCACGCGCCGGATAAATCGGATACAGCGCTGCTGCTTATCGACGTTATTAACGATCTTGAATTTGACGGCGGCGAAAGGCTCTTAGCTCATGCACTTCCCATGGCTGACGCATTGGGGAAGCTCAAACAGCGCGCCAAGGCAGCGGGCATTCCAGCAATCTATGCCAATGACAATTTCGGCAGGTGGCGATCTGACTTTCCGAAGCTGGTGCAAACTTGCCTCGAAAACAACGTGCGAGGCCGACCCATCATACAAAAGTTAGCACCGGAGGAGGACGACTATTTCGTTCTCAAACCGAAACATTCGGCATTTTTTAAAACGAACTTGGACGTGCTGCTAAAGTATTTGGGGGCTCAGACGCTGATTCTAACCGGCCTTGCCGGCGATAACTGCGTTCTTTTCAGCGCGAACGACGCCTACATGCGTGATTTCAACATCGTCGTGCCGCCGGATTGCACTGCATCCGAGGACCCCGACGAGAATCGCCGGGCGCTTATACATATGCAGCGCGTGCTCAAAGCGACGATCACCCCGTCCAATGAGATTGTCTTCCGAAGTCGGCCGTTGCACGAAACGAGCTGAGAACCCGAACTAAGTCTTTTCGAGGACTGTAGTCGAGACTCACAAATGGCGCTTCGCTCGTTAAGGATTGACTTCTCCCTGCGGAGATCGGTTTAAAGTCTGCACTCGAGCGACCACCGCAGACTTCGCCCGATCGAGCTCTTTTTGCGCCAGCGCCACGTAGTTCCGATACTCATCCATGTCGCCTCGGGCCAGGCTGATAATCGAAGCCTCGTAGTAGACGTATTCAATATCCAGTGATTCTTTGACTTCCTTGCCGCTTTGGGTGTCGAATAATCCGTTCGTTGCGAGGACGTTCACGGCCTTTTTCAGTTCGTTTCTTTTACCCTCGTACTCTGCGATCAGGGGCATTTCTCGGTTTATCGCGTCGCGGTCAGCGAACTTCTGCTGGGAAGTCGTCGCGCAACTCACAACGGACAAAATGAAAGCAAACGCGATCGCGCCGATCAACCGGCCCACAGGTATGTTGTCTTTCATTCTGTACGAGCCTCGCTTTCAAATAGTTGTCCGGAGGTTCGCGTACAAAGACGATGCCGATGCAGGACGCTCGTGATAGAAGTCAGGGTCGGGCAATCCGAGTTTCAGCACACGCGCTGCGCGTTTCGACCCAAGTGCGAGACCGTTTGTATCTCTCCCGGCTCCTTAACAGAACTATCGTTCGGCGCTCTGGCCGACCGTGTCGGCAAC
Source organism: Binatia bacterium (assembly GCA_036258955.1). GTDB lineage: Bacteria > Desulfobacterota > Binatia > UBA9968 > UBA9968 > DATACQ01. Next base: position 2,367 of record DATACQ010000467.1, on the reverse strand, counting down.
ATACGCCCCTCGTGCACCTCTGGGCCGCGCCTCTCCAGACGTTGTGTCCTTCGCCGTCTGGTGCTCCATCTCGGCGTTTACTTCCGAGCCGAGCAGGATACTGTAAGCCGACAGGAGAAACCACATCATCAGAATGATCACCACACCTAAGCTGCCATACGTCTTGTCATAATTCCCGAAGTTGCTCACGTACAGAGAAAATAACGAGGAACCGAGCAGCCAAAGGACGGTTGCGGTAACAGCTCCCCAACTCACCCATCGCCATTGCGGCCGTTCACGGCTGGGTCCATACCGATAGAGAACCGCTAGCGCGACAATTGCCGCCAGGGCCAACAATGGCCAGCGAAGGTAGTTGAGGACCGCGCGAATGGTTTCGCTGAGTCCGAGACTCCCCCAGAGTGCCGGGAGCAAGGCGATCAACCCCAAAAATACCCCCACCAGAATAATTGCTCCGAACGTTAACAACAGCGCAACCAGGTTGAGCTTGATCGTTCCACGGGTTTCCTCTTCATCGTAGGTGATGTTCATCGCCTGCATCATTGCTTTCATTCCCTTGGCGGCGCTCCACAGGGCAAGGGCGATGCTCAGCAGCAATCCCCAGCCGAGCTGACTGGGTTGGCTGTTCACGATCTGCGCCAATTGGGTCTGTATCAATTCGGCGCTGGGCGGCGGCAGCAGTGTCTCAGCGGCTTTAAGATGACTCTGCACCTCGGACGGCGTCACGACCAGTCCGTAAGTAGATACGAACGCCGCCAGCGCAGGGAATATGGCGAGGAATGCGTAGAATGCGACGCCGGCGGCGATGATGCTCAAATTGTCACTGGCGATTTCTTTCTTCACACGCAGGAAGATATCTTTCCAGCCTGCCGCAGGGATCTCGCTGGGCTTTCCCGCTTCCCTACCTCGACTGCGATTCCGCGGCTCTCTTTTTGGGTTCTTCATCACTCGCGCTCCCTGAACGACACGAAGCCTCAAGCGATCGAATGTAGAATGACGCCTCTGCCGTTCTTACGGATTATTTTGCTGGCGAATGTTCTACCTGCATGCTACGTGCCACTGAGAAGTGCGCTCACTAAGTAGACGCGAGTCTTTTCGTAATTTTTCGCGCTCACAAAAATATTAAAGGCAATAGAGGCCAAAATGGGCATATGCATTGCAATCGTGCTTCTGTGAACAACAACTTTTCAAACTGTACATAGGAGGTTTCGCTATGGAGAACAAAGATCGCAGCCCGACAGCGGGAGATTCGAGTAAAACAGCAACCGAAACAGTCAACGCAGGAATAGGGGAGGCCAAGGCCAAGGCATCGCAAACACTGGAAGAAGCTCAACGTCGAGGCAAGGACCATCTTTCAGCACAGAAACACAACGCCGCCGAACAAGCTGAGAAGTTTTCCGACGCTTTGGACCAAGCATCCGCGCGATTGAGAGAAGAGGGCCAGCCGTCGTTGGCTCAGTACACGGAACAAATAGCATCGAGCATTAGCGGTCTGGCCGAGAAATTTCGTGAACGCAGCGTGGACGACCTGATCAGAGACACCAGAGATTTGGCGCGCCGCGAGCCGGGTTTATTTCTCGCGGGGAGCGTCGCTTTGGGTTTTGCGATCTCTCGATTCTTTAAAGCATCTTTAACAGACCGGGGATCTGAACAACAAATTACATCGAGCGCTTCGGAGGATTTTATAGAAGGTCCGGAAGTCGCGTACAACCCATCGCCGACATACAGAGAAGCCGAGCGTCGCGCGGGGACTGGGACTGTCGCCTCAAGCGAGCGGCCGCATCCATCGGAACACTTCGAAAAAACTGATTTTGGGAGAAAGGAGTATGACCATGGCAGATAATATTGCCACACCCCGAGCTCCAACCGCCCATCCGGAACAATCGCGCCCCAGGCTCGGCCCGGATCCGGAGGCGCCAGGCGAGTTCAATACCGGTATAGAAGGCGAGTCGACCTCTAGTCTGCTGAAACGGCTCATGGACGGACTTTCCACTTTGTTCCGCAAGGAGATCGCCTTGGCTCGTTCGGAAATCTCCGATGCCGCATCGGCCGCCAAGCAAGGCGCGCTGGCGATGGCGAGCGGCGGCCTCGTTCTGTTTGCGGGATTCATTATTGTGTTGCTTGCGATTGTTTACGCCCTTGCGCAGGTATTGAGCTTCTGGTTATCGGCGCTAATCGTCGGCGGTGTTGTAATGCTGATCGGCTTCATCATGGTGCAAGGAGGCAAAAAGAAGCTACAACCCGTCTCATTCAAACCCGAGAGAACAGTCGCATCGCTAGAAAAGGACAAAGAGGCGATACAAAGGAGGACCACATGACCGACGCACACAACGACGTGCACAAGAGCCCGGATACCCTGGAAAGGGAGAT
>DATACQ010000466.1:0-8099 GCA_036258955.1 Binatia bacterium | reverse complement strand
CGATCGGCTTCTTTTTCGACACGCGGCTCGCCACTTCGGCGAAGGAACGGCCGTCCTTCAAGTCTTCGCAATGCATCGCGATCACTTGGGTGTGGTCGTCCTGTTCGAAGTAGGTAAGAAGATCGTCCTCGTCGAGATCGGATTTGTTGCCCAACCCGACGATAGCCGAAACGCCCATGCGGGTGGTGCGCGAAAAACCAATGATGGACATGCCGACGCCGCCCGATTGGGAGCTCAGCGCGACCTTACCTTTGACATCATAGGGCGTACAGAACGTCGCGCAGAGATTCTGCGGTGTATAATAGAAGCCGTAGATATTCGGACCCATGACGCGCACGTTGTGCCGGCGCGCGACCGCGAGCAATTCGTCCTGCAGCGTCTGCTCGCCCACTTCGGCAAAGCCGGATGGGATCATGACAGCGCCGGGAATTTTTTTACGCCCCACTTCCTCCATGGCAGCCGCGCAAAGGCGCGCCGGAATCGCGAACACAGCAACATCAATGTCATCGCCGATCTCCAGGACACTCGGGTAGGCTTTGCGCCCCATGATCTCCGGCGCCTTGGGATGGATCGGATAGATTGCGCCGCGGTAGCCGCCATTGATGAGATTCTTCATTACCGAGTTTCCGATCTTGCCGTCTTCCGCGGAGGCGCCTATCACAGCCAACGAGCGGGGATTCATGATGCGCTGCATTGCGGCAAGAATCTCGGCCTGCTCGTACCGCGGGCGCGGCTGCGGCTTGTCGCCCAGCACAATGCGCACATCCACGGCTTGCGCATCTTTGTCGGTGGCAAAGATCGGATTAAGATCGACCTCCAGCATCTCGGGAAAATCACTGACGAGCTTGGAAACTTTGCCGATGATGTCAGCTACGGCAACGCGGTTAACACCTTTTTGACCGCGCACTCCACGCAGCACTTCCGCCGCCCCGATGGAGTCTAACATCGACAGCGCCTCCTTCTTCCCCACCGGCGCCATGCGGAATGTGATGTCTTTCATCACCTCGACCAGGACGCCGCCAATGCCGAAGCCGATCATTTTTCCAAAGCTCGGGTCAGTAACAGCGCCCACCATGAGCTCCTGGCCGCCATTCAGCATCTGCTGTACCTGAACGCCCTGAATGGCTGCGTTTTTCCGATAGGCTTGCGCGTTCTTGACGAGCTGCTCGAATGCCCGCCGGACACCCGCGGCATCCTCCAGTCCCACGATCACACCGCCCGCTTCGGTTTTGTGGAGGATATCGTCGGAAACGATTTTTAGCACCACCGGGAAACCTAGTCTTGAACTTATCTTTGCCGCTTCTCCAGCGGTTTTCGCAATACTTTGCTGCGGCGTAGGAATACCGTAGGCCTCGCAGAACTGCTGAGCTTCCGGCGCGTTCAAGGCACGGCGCCCATTCGCAAGAGCAGAGTCGATGGCCGCGCGCAAGGTTTTTTTGTCCATGAAGACCTCATTCGTGATTGCAGAAGTAAAGAGCCGGGCGCAAAGCGTTAAGCTTCCGGATCTTACGTCATGCGCTTGGCACCTAGCGCTTTGCGAGTCAGCCGCCCGGAAAGAACGGCTGATCGGACGCACCTGTGAATATCCGGCTAGAACTAGATCGCGCCTTCCTGGCGCGCAGCCGCAATCTCCGTATCACTCCATCCGACAATGGATCTCAAAATCTCGTCCGTGTGCTCACCCAACAGCGGCGAGGGTATGACGTCGGTCGGCGAATCCGACAATTTGATCGGATTTCCTACGGTGAGAAACTTGCCGCGCTTGGGATGATCCACCTCGACCACAGTGCCGGTCTCGCGCAGCGCCGGCTCCGCCGCAATTTCGCGCATGTCGAGGATCGGGCCGCAGGGCACGTCGAATTCGTTGAGCTTCCGCATCACTTCGAGCTTATCCAGGGTCATGGTCCACTGTTCAATAATCGCAAAGCATTGATCGAGTTTCGGCAGGCGCTTCTCGGGTGTCGCCCACTCCGGGTCGGCGATCAGCTCAGGCCGGCCGCAGAGCCTCATGAGCGGCTCCCAGCCAGGCGGCTGAATGATAACGTAGATATAGTCATTGGGGCCGCCGCCTTTGGTGCGCACCGCCCAACCCGGTTGCCCGCCGCCCGATGCGTTTCCCGCGCGCGGCACGGCATCGCCGAAAACACCGTTCGGATACTGCGGGTACTCCATCAGCGGCCCCGCCGCAAGCCGTTGCTGATCGCGCAGCTTTACGCGGCAAAGATTAAGCACGGTGTCTTGCATGGCGCAGGTCACGCGCTGTCCCCGGCCGGTTTTTTCCCGCTGAAACAATGCCGCTAGGATTCCGGCGACTAGATGAATGCCGGTTCCGGAATCGCCGATTTGCGCGCCGGTCACCAGAGGCGGCCCATCGTCGAACCCGGTGGTGCTCGCCGCGCCCCCGGTGCACTGGGCGATATTTTCGTAAACCTTGCAGTCTTCATAGGGACCTGGGCCAAAACCTTTAACGGAAGCGTAAATCAAACGCGGATTGAGTTGCTGAATGACTTCCCAAGTAAAGCCTTGACGGTCGAGCGCGCCCGGCGCGAAGTTTTCCACCATCACGTCTGACGCTTTGATGAGCCTGCGAAAAACTTCTTTGCCCTTTTCGTGTTTGGTGTTGATGGTGATGCTGCGCTTATTGCAGTTGAGCATCGTGAAGTAGAGGCTATCGACGTTCGGTTTGTCGCGCAGTTGCCCGCGTGTGATGTCGCCGCGGCCCGGCAGTTCGACCTTGATCACATCGGCGCCGAACCAGGCGAGAATCTGCGTACAGGTGGGCCCGGATTGCACGTGGGTCATGTCCAGTATGCGGACGCCATCGAGCGCTTTTCCCATCGATTCACTGTCTCCTAGAACACAGTCGAGTACTTTTTCCCGCAGAGGCGCAAAGACGCGATTTTTCAAAAGTCATTTTTTTCTTCTTTTTCGAGCTGCACGTCTTTGCGCGAGGTATTCCGAATAGTTTTTTCGTTTTTTGCGGCTGATTCGCCGGTCACTTGTACATCGTTTGCGCCTTGGTTCCCGGCGCATACTCGTTGATGTCAACCCATATGTTCACGATCGCGCACTGGCCGGCGGCGACCCGCTCCCGCGCTTGTTCCAAAGCCGGGCGAATCTGACCGGGCTCGCGCACGGCGATGCCCCACCCGCCAAAGCACTCGGCGAATTTTTCGAAATCGACGTCGCCGAGTTTGTTGCCCACGCAGCCCCGTTCCGGACCGTACTTGCCGATCTGCCCGCAGCGTATTTGGTTCATCGCGGAGTTATTGCCGATGACGGCCATGTACGGCAAGCCGAAACGCTGCGCTGTTTCCATGTCCCACGACGTCATACCGAAGGAGCCGTCGCCATAGTAGCAGAGCACTTCCTTTTTTGGGTGAACGAACTTGGTCGCCATGGCGAAGGAAGTGCCGACCCCAAGCGTGCCGAGGGGGCCCGGATCCATCCAGTTGCCCGCCTTGCGCGGTTCGACGGCTGTCGCAGTGATCGTCACGACGTCGCCGCCGTCCCCGATGTAAACAGTATTGTCCGTTAAAAATTCATTGATCTCGTAAGCCACCCGGTACGGGTTGATCGGCACCGCATCGGACTTAAACGACGGCAGAAGTTTTTCGTAAGCCTTGGCTTCCGCGGCGCGCAGCTCCTTCATCCACTCAGCGCGCTGCGCGTTGCCGTTGCCCGCGCGGCCGGAAGCTGCTTGCTCCACCGCCTTGAGAATTGCGCCGCAATCGCCCACCAGACCCAACGAGATATCGCGGTTCTTACCGACATTGCGGTAATCGAGATCAACCTGTACGACGGTAGCATCGGCGCGCAACCGCCGGCCGTAGCCCAGGCGAAAGTCGAAGGGCGAGCCGACAATCAAAATCACGTCCGCTTTGTCGAATGCAAGCCGGCGGGTGCGGTTGAAGCCGTGCGGATCGCCGGGGGCAAAAATGCCGCGGGCCGACCCGTTCATGTAACCGGGAATATTGAGCGAGCGGCAAAACCCCACCGCCGCGTCGTGGCCGCGGCAGGTCCACACCTGCGTGCCAAACAGCGCGCTCGGCCGCTCGGAATTGACCAGGATATCAGCAAGGCGTTCAACATCGGCCGGAACGCCGACCGATTTCGTCGAAGCGCGATAGGCTCCCGGCTGGGGAATCCGCGCGCGCTCCAGCGGCACTTTCGCGTCAAGGACGTCGCGCGGAATTTCAAGGTACACAGGCCCCGGCGCGCCGCTGACCGCTTCGCGAAATGCCATCGACACCATGTCGGCAACCCGTTCGGTGTGCGGCACACTGGCGGAGAATTTTGTGATCGGCGCCATGATATCGACGTGCGGCAAATCCTGTAGCGAACCCATCTTGTGTTGACTCAACGCGCCTTGACCACCGATCATCAGGAGCGGGCTCTCGGCTCGAAACGCGTTGGCGATGCCGGTCATCGCATTGGTTGTTCCCGGTCCCGCTGTGGTCACCACACAGCCAATCTTGCCGCTCTGGCGGGAATAGCCGTCCGCCGCGTGCGCCGCAACCTGCTCGTGGCGCACATCGATGATCTTGATGCCTTCATCTATGCAGCCGTCGTAAATATCGATGATGTGGCCGCCGCACAATGTCCAGATCACCTCCACGCCTTCGTTTTTGAGCGCTTTGGCCACAAGGTGGCCACCGGAGATCACCGGCCCTGAGACTTCGTTCTTGCCTGACGTAGCCATAATTTTCCCTCTTTAGATCGCGTCGCTGTAGAGATTCTCTCGACAGCAACACGTTGATCGCAGACGCTGTCCCCAGGTTGATTATTGCGGATATGCCGCTCGTTCGCCACCTTCTCGAGCTGCCTCACAGATACATAATACAGACCCGGTGTCGGCTCAAGCTTGTTTCTCCAACGTGCACCAGCGCCTCATAGCAAAGGCTAGTCTGCATTTCGGACTGCATTTCGGACGCCTTTCCGCGTCGTCCTTCCAGCCGGCGCGCACGCGAGTCATTCAAAAAAATACCCGATCATCGTTGGTATGATTACAAGACACCGGGTGACAATAGTTCGCACCTGCACAGTCGCAACCACGTACCCATTCCTACTCGCCGGTATAAACCTTAGAAAGGCGAAGAAACACGTTGCTCCTGCGGCCGGTCCCAACGGCAGCGGCTTGACAAAGGCTTCTCAATTGAGCTTGGATATCGACGATGACTCGTCGAGTCGTACGCTAGCGTTCGTCGTGCGCGAGCAGAAGAAAATCCAAATTGGAATGGGTTCGGCCGCTTCATTTTTAGGCTCAGGTCCTAACTTACGGAGGACGTGAAATGCAGAAGTTTACAGATTCCCGTTACTGGTTCTTCGGCGCAACTCTGGTTTTTACGATTTCGCTGATCCATCCGCGAGCCCACGCGTGGGAGCCCAGCAAACCCATCGAGTTCGTCATACCGGCCGGGACGGGCGGTGGCGCCGACCAGATGGCGCGTTTGATGGCCGGCATTAACGACAAGCACAAGCTCTCGCCTCGGCCGTTCATAGTAATTAACAAGTCGGGGGGCGCCGGAGCCGAAGGTTTTCTGCACGTAAAGGAAAAGAAGGGCGATCCCCACACGATCATCATTACCCTGTCGAATCTGTTCACGACGCCTCTCGCCACCGGGACACCCTTTAGCTGGCGCGATTTTACGCCGCTCTCGCGCATGGCCCTGGACCGCTTCATCTTGTGGGTGAACGCCGAAACGCCTTACAAGACCGCCAAAGAATACATCAGCGCCGTGAAGCAGAAACCGGGCATGAAGATGGGCGGCACCGGATCCAAGCAGGAGGATCAGATCATCACGATCCTGCTGGAGCAAAGCCAGAGTGTGAAATTTACCTATGTGCCGTTCAAAGGAGGGGGGGAGGTATGCACGAACTTGGTCGGGCAGCACGTTGACTCAACGGTCAATAATCCCGCCGAATGCGTAAGCAACTGGAAGGCAAAGCGCGTGCGTCCCCTCGCGGTTTTCGACCCTGAGCGCATCCCGGACCCCGATTGGACCGCAATCCCGACGATTAAAGAGGCGCTTGGCGCGGACATCTCTTACAACATGCTGCGTGGTATCTTCGGCCCGCCGCAAATGCCCAAAGAAGCTGTGGATTGGTATACCGGGTTTCTGCGCAAAGTTTTCGACACCAAAGATTTCCAAGAGTACCTCCACAAGGGTGCGTTGAAGGCGGCCTTCGCCTCCGGCAGCGAGTATGTGAAATGGGTCGAAGAGAACGACAAGGTCCACAAGGAATTGATGGAGAAAGGCGGTTTGATCAAGAAGTAGCATGCGCGTCCTCGATCTCGTCACCGCCGCGCTGCTGCTGCTGCTAAGTGGCATCGTCATCTACGACGCTCTCCGTCTCGGCGCCGGCTGGGGCATCGAAGGCCCCCAGAGCGGCTTCTTTCCTTTCTGGCTTGGCACTCTCCTCGCCGCGGTCAGCGTCGCAATATCCGCGCAGGCTTGGCGGCGCCGCTCGCAAGAACCTTTTGTCACCCTAGACCGGCTGGTGCCGGTGCTCAAAGTACTGGGGCCGCTCGCCGGGTTCGTCATTCTCACCGATCCGCCAGGTCCACTGTCGGGACTCGGTCTGTACCTCGCAGGGTCTCTTTATCTCGCGTCGTACATGCGCTGGGTAGGGGGCCACCACTGGCGTACAGTCCTCGCGCTCGCGACTGCGGTCCCCGTTATTCTGTTTTTCATCTTCGAGACCTGGTTTCTGGTACCCATGCCCAAGGGACCGCTCGAGGCTTGGTTTGGGTTCTGAACGTGGGCATTGAGAATCTTTTCCTTGGCTTCCAGATCGCGTTAACACCCTACAATCTTTTCATTGCAGTGCTGGGCATCATGCTCGGTACCATCATCGGCGTCCTGCCCGGCCTCGGGGGGGCCAACGGCGTGGCAATTCTCCTACCGCTCACTTTCACTATGCCTCCGACGTCCGCCATCATCCTGCTGACGTGCATCTATTGGGGCGCGCTCTTCGGAGGTGCCATCACGTCGGTGCTCTTCAATATTCCCGGGGAGCCGTGGTCAGTGGCGACGACCTTCGACGGCTATCCCCTAGCGAGAGAGGGCCGCAGCGGAGAAGCGCTCACCGCCGCGTTTACTTCGTCCTTTGTGGGCGCACTGTTTTCCATCGTTTTGATCACGTTTTTCGCGCCGCTACTGGCCGAAGTTGCCCTGAGGTTTGGGCCGCCCGAGTTCTTCGCGATCCAACTCCTGACGTTTTCAAGTTTTGTCGGCCTGGGCGGAGGCAGCGCGCTCAAATCGTTGGCCGCCATTCTTATCGGCTTCATCCTCTCGACAGTGGGATTGGACATCGTAACCGGCCAGCTCAGGCTGACATACGGGTTCACTGATCTGATGAAGGGCTTCGACTTCATTATCGCCGTCATCGGTCTCTTCGGCATTGGCGAGATCCTGCTCAGCGTCGAGGAGGGGCTGCGCTTCCGAGGCGCGAAGACCGAGATGAAACTACGGGTTGTGCTCGACACGTGGAAAATCTTACCGCGTTTTTACCGGACATTCGTGCGCGGCTCGATCATCGGTTTCTGGATGGGGTTCAAGCCCGGCGGGGCAACGCCGGCATCGTTTATGAGCTACGCGTTTGCTAAGCGCTTTTCAAAACACCCGGAGCGATTCGGGAAAGGCGAGATCGAGGGCATTGTGGCGCCGGAGACCGCCGCTCACGCCGCGGGAGTCGCGGCCATTCTCCCGATGATTACTCTGGGAATCCCAGGGTCGCCGACGGCGGCGGTGATGCTGGGCGGGCTCATCATCTGGGGCCTCCAGCCCGGGCCGATGCTGTTTGTAGACAATGCCGACTTCGTCTGGGGTCTGATCGCGAGCATGTACACCGGCAACGTGATCGGCGTCCTGATTGTGCTGGCGTTCGTGCCATTCTTCGCGGCCATCCTGCGCATTCCTTTCGCGATCCTCACGCCCCTCATTATCATTGTCTGCGCCATTGGCTCATATGCCGTCCACAACAGCATGATCGATATATGGTACATGCTGATTTTTGGCGTCATCGGCTACGTCTTTAAGAAGCTGGACTACCCGCTGGCGCCGTTGGTGCTGGCGCTCGTGTTAGGCGACATGGCT
>DATACQ010000465.1:0-4952 GCA_036258955.1 Binatia bacterium | reverse complement strand
CCGCAAACACCGGTTTCCACGGGCTTTGTTTTGTGGCATACCCGTTGCGGTAGTCACGAGAAAGGCCATTACCCTATCTTACAAGATGACCGTGGGAGGTTGTCGATGAGGAAAAGAGATTAAAAGCGACGCTCGCAATGTAAGATGGCAGGGATTAGGCCGGAATAGCGCCGAGTCTCCGAGTGCTCTGTACCTGTCGCATACGTCTGCGATAGGAGAAATGATATGATCCGCCCCTTACTGTTTCTGCTTGGCGTTTTGATCCTTGCTCCTGCCGGTGTGGTAGTAGCTCAAGGGACGAAGGTTCCTCTAGTCGGATATTTGTCGTCTTTACCTCGCTCGGCTGAAACCGCGCGCATCGAATCTTTTCGGCAAGGACTTCGGGAGCTTGGTTATTCCGAGGGCAAAGATCTGCATATCGAGTACCGTTGGGCAGAGGGAAAGTTCGACCGCCTCCCAACTCTTGCCGCTGACCTTTTGCGGCTCAAACCGGATGTCATCGTCACAGGCGGTCCAACGGCAACGCGGCCTGCCACGGAAGCTACGAGTACAATCCCCGTTGTCATGTCGTTCGACAGTGATCCTGTTGGATCGGGGTTTGTCGCTAGCCTTGCGAGACCAGGAGGAAACGTTACCGGACTGTCCAGCCCGGTAAACAGCTCGATCTCTTGCGAGAGGTTATTCCTAAGCTCTCCAGAGTACTTGTTCTGGGTACTTCAACGAATCCAGGCAACTCACAAGCTATAGAACAAACGGAAGCCGCCGCGCGGTTATTGGGCATTCAGTTTCAGTACTCAGATTTGCTCCACATCAAGGACGTCGTCGCGGCCTTGACTACGGCCAAAAAGACAGGCGCTGATGCCGTCCTCATGTTATCGAGCCCAGTCACGATCTCACATCGGAAAGAAGTTACGGCGGCCGCTGTAAAGGCACGAATGCCTGCCATATACGCCAGACCGGAATTTGTTCAAGACGGTGGCCTTATGACTTACAGTGCCAGTATCAATGCATTATTTCACCGTGCCGCAACTTATGTGGATAAAATTCTAAAAGGGGCTAAACCTGCGGAGCTTCCAGTCGAACAGCCGACCAAGTTTGAACTGATCGTCAATTTGAAGGCTGCCAAAGAAATGGGCATCGCGATTCCTCCGCACGTTCTAGGCCGTGCCGATCGGGTGATTCGATGAATCGACGCAAAGGGCAACAGCAGTAGGTAACCGTCGGAAACCCTTACTATTAGTATTTGTGTTGTTCTTGGCGGCGCTCCTGATCACGGCGGCAGTGGCCGGGGGCGCCAGCAACCTGCGGTCGGATTTCTTTTCAGCCTATCCGCCACCGTGAATACCGATCGCATCGAGGCATTTCGAACAGCGCTTCGCGGCCTCCGCTACGTCGAAGGCAAAAACGTCGTTGTCGAATATCGCTATGCCGATGGAAATCGTGAGTGAGACAATCACGTCGACATTTGAGCGCACAAACTCGGCTGCGAGCTCGCGGCGTTCGCCGAGAATTGCGCGCAACGCGTAAGGTTACGCGTTCTTTACGGAATGCCGCTCCGTTAATGATCTCGGAGAACTGCGCGCGCGTTACCTGTCTTCACTTGCCCCATTCCATTGGTCTTCGTTTCTGGCGCAAACGTCCATTGGGCTGTCTACGTAGTCAACGACCTGTCGGGCAGATGAATCTATTCCTGGGGCTTTCGTTGATGGAGAACTTCCTTACAGGCAGTGTTGAATCCCTCTGAGATGGATCCGGTTTCCCGGCGTCAGCCAGCAGGCAAACGAGGAAGAGCTTTAAGTGAGAGGAGTTGAAAGCGCCGCCGGTCATTACAACCGCCGGCGCGTCTATGGTATTTTCGGGTAATCAGGACTCAAGAGTTCGCGGTTGGCCGATGCTCGGCCGCTAGGTGACGAATTAGTGTGTGGCGCGGTCGTGGGCTTCGAGATGGTGCTTGAGGAAGTTCAGCGAGTAGATACGGACACCACACTGTTTACAGATGCAGGCCCGCTGTTTAGTTTTGCGCACCGGCACCTTCTTGAACATCGTCGAGATCAACATTTTCATAGCGGACTCCTTCATTGGCTGAGATGCTCCCGCTATAGAGCAACGGCGGTGCCACCCTCCACATCTCACCTAGAAGCTCAACATTGTTCGTAGGTTACCCGATTTCACTTGCTGTTATCGGTGTCCTGGCGTACGAATTTGCACGCGAAAAATGGCCACATTTGTTCAATGTTGGCCAGATTTGTACAAACCGGACGTTTTATTCCACGCGCTTATCGCCCATGCCGGGCGCAAACCAAAAGTTGCTTTTTCGCACGTCGGGTACTAGGATTTTCGCACCGCAGAGAGGAGATTCCCTATGCCTTTGGTCAGCGCACTCGCGGCGAGCCACGCTCCCAATATCCTGCTGGAGCCGGGACGGGAGTGGGAAGATTTCATGGATCTCCACTACAGCATGGCGCCTCAAGGCTCCGCGACGCGCCCCACTCTCGATCAACAGTTGAAGCTCAGAAAGGACGCCGAAGCGGCCTTTGCCGCGCTGCGCGCCGACATGGAGCGGGCGAATCCTGATGTCCTTATCGTTGTCGCGAACGATCAGTTTGTGAATTTTTTCTGGAACAACATCCCGACTTTTTTTGTCACGGTGGGCGATGAAGTAAGCGGCCAATTCACCCGGCACAAGTTTCATTACCGCAATCACAAGGAACTCGGCAAGGCGATCGTGCGTGCCGGCATGCAAAAGGGCATCGACTTTTCATACGGCGAGCGTATTGAGCTGCAACACACGCAGAACGTGCCGCTTTACTTTTTACTGCCTGAGCCGACGATTCCAATCCTGCCAATTTTTGTAAATACCTGGGTCGACCCCGCGCCTTCGCCGCGCCGCTGCTATGAGGTGGGCCGACTGATCCGCGAGGTCGCAAGCCAGGAGAGTGAGCGAGTAGCAATCCTTGCTACTGGCGGGTTATCGCACTTTCCCGGTTCCCCACGAATTGGTGAGATCGATGAGAAGTTCGATCACACGCTTTTGGAAGTCATGCGCGAAGGCCGTGGGAAAACTCTGGTAGACTACTCGGTCGAAGATTTGCTGCAGGCCGGCGATACTGAATTCCTTAACTGGATGGTCGTGCTTGGTGCCGTGGGTGACGCCAGGGCTTCTTATACGAACTATATGCCGGATTTCGTCGCCACGGGTTGGGGGTTTGTGAGTTGGAAACTTGACTCGTCTATGGTCTAGGGTCTCACGTCTCGGGTTCAAAGAGCTTGCCGCCTTGGAGCGGGAATGGAAGACGAATAATTTATCCGCGTTTTGATCGGAGGGTTTTGTGAGCTGCTATGAGTTAAGCCGCCTGTTATTCGATCTGAAAATGCATGAAGCGGTCTATCAGAGATCGCTTGCCGACTTCGAAGCGGTTATGAACGAATACAACGTCACAACGGAAGAAAAAGACGCGCTGCGCTCCGGCGATCCGCGTAGGTTGCGGCAGCTGGGTGTCCACGGCATGCTCTGTCTTTACATCAAGCGACTTAATCCGCAGTTCCAAAACAATATCTATTGGGCGCAAAAGTGAGCTTCAGTCTAACGAAGTAGCGGGTTTGACGGTATCATCCTGAAGCCGGTCCGCGAGGCGCCGAGGTTGCTTACGTCGTTTGCGGGTGAGGCCATTCTGCGCCACACGCAGCAGGTTGACAGAAATGCTCGGCAGCGTGAACAACAATCTTAATCGTTCCGACTTCTGACCTCCGCTTCTGATCTCCGGCCATTTATTTTGACCGACCGCTGGTGCTTTGATAGTATCCGACACAAAAAACAGCAGGAGACGAACGAAATGGATTTAGGACTGAAAGGCAAAGTGGCGCTGGTGGCCGGCGCTAGCCAGGGCATGGGGCGGGCTGCGGCGCTGCTTTTCGCCAAAGAAGGCGCTAGGGTTGCCATCTGCGCTCGCGGTGAGACGACGTTGAATGACGCGGCAGCAACGATCCGCAAAGAATCCGGCGGCGAAGTTTTGGCAATCGTGGCTGACATGAGCAAGCCGGATGACATTAAGAAATTCGTAAACGAGAGCGTAAAACACTTCGGCCGTTTGGATGTGATCGTTAACAATGCCGGTGGACCGCCGCCGGGCGAGTTCATGAAATTCACCGATGACGATTGGCAGAACGCCTTCAATTTGAGCTTCATGAGCACCATGCGCATGACTAGGGAAGCAGTGCCGCATATGCGTAAGGTGGGCGGCGGCCGGGTCATCAATATCACCTCCTATTCAGTCAAAGAGCCGATTGCGGGGCTGGTTTTGTCTAACGCCGTACGTAGCGGCGTCATCGGTTGGGCGAAAACGCTGTCACGAGAGCTGGCGCAGGATAATATTCTTATTAATAACGTTTGTCCGGGCCGCATTGATACGGATCGCGCACAGAAACTGAATAAAGCGCGCGCGGACCGGCTCGGAAAACCGGTGGAAGAGATCAACAAGGAAATGGCTGCCGAAGTGCCGCTAGGACGGTATGGGACCGCCGAGGAAGCGGCCGACTTGATCGTCTTTCTCGGATCAGATCGGGCGAGCTACATCACCGGGACTACGATTCAAATCGATGGCGGCCTGGTGCGGGGGATTCAATAATGGTGCACTTCGTTATTCAGTGGGACCTGCCGGACCAGAAAGCCAATCTCACGATTTATTCCAACAAAGCAAGGAACGACTGGCTGCCGGTGACTCTGGGACACAAAGGGGTGTGCGAAATCCGCAATTACCGTAATCCGCTCGAAGTAACACCCCAGGTTGCCATCACCATCGATTTCAAAACGTTGGATGATTGGCGTGACTTCATCGATTCTCAAGATTACATCCGCATCATGCGCGAGTTGCGCATCCTCGGCTGCCGTAACTTCACCGCCAACGTTTGGGCGCCTTCAAAGTATTTTCCCGAGTCGCTAAAGCCGGAGTGAC
>DATACQ010000464.1:0-1877 GCA_036258955.1 Binatia bacterium | reverse complement strand
ATGTTGCTGAATCTTCATTTTCTTCTATTTTATTCGCCTATTCTCCTCATCTCCCTCTCCCAGTCTCCTCGTCCCCTTGTCTTCTCTCTCCCCGTCTCCCCATCTCCTTGTCTCCTTCTCGCCTATCTCCTTGTCGCCCCTGTTTCTCCTAGTCCCCTTGTCTCCCACTCTCCCTGTCCCCTTGTCTCCTGGTCTAAGTCCAGCCGCACCGTTGCCGGCATACCGAGCCGTAACTCATCAGACGGATCCTTGACGAAGACGCGCACCTCGTACACTAAACTGGGCCGCAGCTCCTCGGTCTGCACGGTCTTTGGCGTAAATTCCGCTATTGGGGAAATAAATCCGATCCATCCGTCGAAGCGCCGGTTCGGAAAGGTATCCACGCTAATAGCTGCCTCCATACCGGGCTTAACTCTACCGAGGTTGCTCTCGGCCACGTAGGCTCGCACCCATTTCGGATCCGTGACCGCCAGCGAGAAGACCGGATTCTGCGGCGATGCCATCTCGCCGGCTTCCATGATGCGGGTCCGCACGATGGCATCCACCGGCGCAAAAAGTTGCGCATCGGCCATTTGCTGGCGCAGTAGGGCTACACGCGCCTGGTCGGCGCGGAGGCGAGCTTCGTTCTCGGTCACTTCCTCTTTTCGCGGTCCAGCGAGCGCTAACTCCAGGGTTTTTTGGTTCACGGCCAGCCTGGCTTCGGCCAACTGCAGAGCGGTCCGCGCGTTGTCAACGTCCTGCTGCCGCACCGCCCTTCCGGCGGATAATTCGGAGGCACTCTTCAGCCTTTCAAACTGCTGCCGGGCGTTGGCGACGTCGGCTCTAGCTGACTCGACGTTCGCCCGTGCCTGAGCGATCTCTTCCGGCCGCGTGCCGTTGCGCAACCGGGTCAGTACCTGTGCTTGAGCTTGCGCTTGGGCTTGAGCCTGAGCGAGTTGCGCCGCAAGTCGATTGGTGTCTAGCTGCGCCAGAAGCTGTCCCTGTCGTACGCGATCGCCTTCACGCACCAGGATGGCGGCGATGCGGTCGTTGTTATTGAACGAAAGCTCGACCTGCCGGAAATCGATGTTTCCATAGAGAACGATTTCGTTAGTGGCAGGATCGCGCCAACTGAACCAGAACCCCACAGTGGCGGCTATGAGGATGATGGCAACGCCGGTGATGAGAAGCGCCCGTTTCATCTATCATCTCCGGGAATGCAAGTTCCGCGACTTTTTATTCTTTGCGAGGACGCCTTCTAAAATCACGTTCACGACAGTCAAGTATCCGGCCTTCACTGTCAGACCGAGTTCAGCCAGCTTGGACGGATTCACAATGGATTCGGTCGCGCCGAGAAGAATTTCGATCATCAATTGAGTGGAAATGTCTTTGCGAAAAATTCCAGATCGCCGGCCTTGTTCGAAAAGCTTCCCAAAATAGCGCTGAATCAACTCGCGGCGTAGGCTCTGCACGAGCTCGAAAATTTCGGGCGCTTCGCGCCGGATATCGCGCACGAAGGGCGGTTGAATTTCGGCGGTGTGCCGCTGCATGCAGGCAAGCAGCTGCTGAAGCGAATCCATGGCACTGACGGGCGGATCCGCGATAATTCGCTCTAGCTCGCTGTCAACCTCGCGGAACTTGTCCAGCAGGACGGCACGGATTAAATCGGTCTTGCTGGCGAACGCCAGGTAGAGCGTTTTCTTGCTCATGCCGACTTCTTCGGCCAGCTCGTCCATGGTTACGGTGCGAAACCCGTGGGCGAAGAAGTGACGTCGCGCAGCTGTGACGATGCGCCGCGAGGCCGAGTCTTCGGCTGTTTGCCGCGGGAGCTTTTGAGGTCGGCGGGCGGATGGATTCATATACTTAGGAAACTAGATTAGTACTATCAGTTTCCTAGA
>DATACQ010000463.1:0-6372 GCA_036258955.1 Binatia bacterium | reverse complement strand
GGTTCAAAGTGATGCTGCTGGTGCCGGTGTTCCGCCGTTTGGGCGCGACTTTGGAGGAAGCCGCCCGAGTGGCCGGCGCGACTCCGTTCAGCATGCTTTGGCGCATTAGCCTTCCGGTATTGTCGCCGATGATTTTGGCAGTGTCGGTTTTGAGCTTCATCCGCGGACTGCAATCGTTCAATACGGAGTTACTGCTTGGAACCCCGGCGGGGATCTATGTTTATTCGACAAAGATCTACGATTACTTACAGCAAGAGCCGCGCTCCTATGGCGAGGCAACCGCTCTGGGGTCGATTTTTTTGGTCGTATTGGCAGTGCTTTTGTCCGTCTACTGGAGATACTTAAGCGGCAACAAAAAGTTCACCATCGTTTCCGGCCAGGGATACTCAACTCTGAAAGTAAAGCTCGGCGGGTGGCGCTATGTCGCGCTGGCCGGTTGCCTCGCCTATGTGTTTGTCACGATGTTCTTGCCGTTGGCGTTCCTAGTGATCGGCTCGTTTATGCGCCGCTACGGCTTCTTTAACATAACCACGCCGTTTACGATCAATCATTGGCTGAACCTGCTGTCGGACCCGATCTTCCTAATCGCCCTAAAGAATAGTCTGATCATCGCCAGTGTCTCTGCGATCGGCGGGATACTGCTTTATTCCACGCTCGCTTATATACTGGTGTCACGCAAAAGCATCACGGCGCCGTGGCTCGAGAGTCTCAGCTGGATTCCTCATGTTCTGCCCGGGATTTTACTAAGCTTGGGCGTGCTTTGGCTTTTTTTAGCCACGCCATTGCGATTCTTTCTCTACGGCACCGTCTGGGGCATTGCCTTTGCGCTCATCCTCGGGGACAGCCCCGTTACCACTCAGGCCTTCAAAGCGGGTCTGCTACAGCTCGGCGCCGACCTGGAGGATTCGGCGAGAGTGAGTGGTGCTTCCTGGGTGTATGCTTATAGACGCATCCTCCTGCCTCTTCTGGCGCCCATTGCGGCCGCAGTCGGTCTTATAAACTTCGGCAGTGCCTTGACCAGTATCAGCACCCCCGTGCTACTCTACAGCCACGATTCCCGGCCGTTGGCCATCTTGCTCCTTGAATATAGCTTTACAGGAGAACTGGAACGCGCTGCGGCGCTCGGTTTGCTAATTACCGTGATCATAAGTTTCATGATGATCTTAGGCCGAAAGCTGGGATTGCAGTTGTCAGGCAGCGAGCAGTAATGGGCCATCGCCCGAGCGGCAAGCGCCCATTTAAGACCTGCCGGTGCGACAGAAAAATCCAGGCGCGAACCCAAAGATACTTCAACCGGAGTCGTTACCCTGCCTCGAGGGAACAGAAGCAACCAGCACCAGCAGTTGGGATCAGGAAAAGCCGATGTTATGAATGATGCTCGACCGCTAGGCACTTTCATAAGAAAGGAAACGCTGTGCACCGCATAGGTTTATTCTTTTTCGCGTCTATGATTTTCACCGCGTCAGCCTTTGCCCAAAGCAAGACCGGTGCGAAAGAGTGGAGTGCGATCATTGATGCCGCGAAAAAAGAGGGAAGGGTGGTGGTTGCCGGCTCGCCGGATCCGGTAATGCGCAACGATATCATTCCCAGGTTCACAGCGCGCTTCGGCATGCCCGTCGAATTTATCGCCGGCCGTTCAAGCCAGATCGTCTCGCGAGTCGAGACCGAGAGAGCTTCTGGAATCTATAGCGTCGATGTTTATCTCGCCGGCCCCGACACGACCGCCAATGAGCTGTACAAAAACGGGTTCATCGACCCGCTGAAACCGCTGTTGGCAATGCCGGAAGTGATCGATGGTTCGAAATGGAAGAACGGCAAGATCTGGTTTGCCGACCCCCAGGAACAGTTCGTTGTGCGCGCCTTCAGCAGCGTTGCGTCCTTGCTGTTTGTAAACACGGACCAGGTGAAACCAGAGGAGATGCGCCATATAAAAGATCTGCTAAATCCAAAGTGGCGGGGTAAGATCTCCGCGGAAGATCCGACGACCACAGGCGCGGGCTCCAATCTGGCGGCTCGCTTTTATAGCCAGATCGGGGAAGACTTTGTCAAGCAACTCTACATCGATCAGAAGGTAGTGCCGACCCGCGACCGGCGCCAGATGACCGACTGGCTGGCGCGAGGCACGCATCCGATATGTCTCAACTGCCGCGAAGACGACGTCCGCCCATTGATCAAAGAAGGTTTCAAAATTCTGGAAATTTTTGAACTGAATGGAATACCGGGCACCATCAATGGATCGCCATGGATGCTATCGTTGGCAAACAAAGCGCCGCATCCCAAGGCGGCGCAGCTATTTGCAAACTGGATCCTTTCCAAAGAGGGACTGGAGACCTATGCGAAAGGTTACGGTTCCGCTACCTTGCGCGCCGACATCGACGAGTCGTATCTCAATCCGGGAAACTTACCCAAAAAAGGCGTCAAGTATTTCGACGATACCGACTGGAAGTGGATTGTCACCGGCCGGCACGAGAACCGGGAGAAAGCCTGGAAGATACTTAAAGCCCGCTAAAAGGACGCCCCGACCAAACCAAACTAACAGGGAGGCAATATGGCGAAGCGGATCCGTATCTATTATCGTGCGCCGAGCCACGTACCACTTTGGAAGGTGATGGAAGAGGGCGGATTTCTTGAGAAACACGGGTTGGACATGGAAATGGGTTCGCTTGAGGGACAGCGCAAGCGCGCCGCTGAGGGCCTAAAAGCAGGCGATCTCGATATCGTCTCCGGCAATCATCACAATCTCTACGCGCGCAAGGCGCTCATCGGCGATCCTTACGTGCATATCGCGCAGAGCAATAACGCCTGGCGTGAGAATTATCTCGTGTGTGGCAAGGGGGTAAATGGTGTGCAGGATCTCAGAGGCAAGAGGGTCGCCATGGACGACTACGATGGCCATACCGGCTTGAACGTTTGGCTGTACTTGCGCAAACAGGGTCTGGAGGAAGGTCGCGATATCGAACTGGTTACCGATCCGGTAAAGGGTGCGGAACGGGCCAAAGGCGTGATGGACGGGACATACGATGCGACGTTTATCCGCGCAGTGGACCGGCTGCGCGCTCTCAAGTTTGGCGCGAAAATCGTTGAAGTCCCGCCCATGGCGATGATCGAAGGCGTAACCCTCACGACCACGACAACTTACGTGAAGAATCATGAGGACGAAGCGCGCGCTCTCATTATGGCGCTGATCGACGGGATCCATTTCTTCAAGACTAATAAGGCGGACACGTTGAAAATCGTCCAGGCTCACTGTTCACAGCTGCTCAAAATGCAGAATGATGAAGAGTGGGATTGCTTTTACGAGAATCAAGTAACGTCTCTGGAAAGCGCGCCCTATCCATCCATCGAAGCCATTCAGAATGTCTTTGCCCTGGCGGTCAAGCGCGACCCGGAGATCAAAGAGTTCAATCCGCTTTCGCTATGGGATCTGCATTACGTAAAAGAGATCGACGATAGCGGCTATATTCGCGCGCTATACGCCTAGAAAGAGTGTAGGAAGTGAAACAAGAAAAACTCCCGAATACCACGACGCCGGAACCGATTAATCTTTTTGAATTTGAAAGCGCCGCCAAGGAGATCTTGCCCAAGGCGGAATATGACTATATTGCAGGCGGCGCCACGGATGAGATTAGCGTCGAGCGCAATCGTCAGGCGTATGCATCGTGGGCATTGCGACCGCGCGTGCTGCGCGACGTAAGCTCGCTGGATCTCTCAACATCTGTGCTCGGCATCAAGATAAAGTTGCCGGTCTTAGTCGCGCCGTGCGGCGGACACAAGCGGGCCCATCCCGAGGGAGAAGCTGCGACCTATCGCGCCGCGGCCGCCTGCGGTACGGTGCTTGCCGTGAGCGCCAACTCGAATACTTCTTTTGAAGAGCTGGCGAACGCGGCCAAGGGGCATCTCTGGGTACAAATGTATCCGTTCCGCAACAAAGAGATGACTAAGGAGTGGCTCAAACGCGCCAGAGATAACGGTTACGAAGCCGTTATCGTTACGCTTGATTCGCAATGGCCGCCGAAGCGCGAACGCAACATTCGTAACAATTATCGACGAACGCGCGGGGTTAACTATCCGGATGTTGCCGGCGCGGAGACACCCCGGCCGGCCGGCCGCGCCGGCGAGGGTTCGGACCCGGCCGCAACTTGGATAGACTTGCAATGGATAAAATCTGCAGCCGATCTCCCGATTGTTGCCAAGGGCGTCATGACCGGCGAGGACGTGGAGCTCTGCGTTCAAGTCGGCGCCGACGCGGTGATTGTTTCCAACCACGGCGGCAGGCACCTGGATAACACGTTGGCTACTGTGGAAGTGCTCGAGGAGGCGGTGGCAGCGGCGCAGGGAAAATTGGAGGTTTTTCTCGACGGTGGCGTTCGGCGCGGTGCCGATGTGGTTAAAGCAATTGCGCTAGGAGCCCGGGCGGTTTTCATCGGCCGGCCGCTTTTCTGGGGACTCGCGTTGGGCGGCGAGACGGGGGTAACACGCGTGCTGAACATCCTGCGCGAAGAAATCGAAATCACCATGGCGAAGTGCGGCCGGCCGACGATCGCCAGCATCGATTCCACCGTGGTGGTGAAAGCGCCGCGTCTGTGAGAGCGAAGCTGCAAAGCGCAGAAGCGCTAGGCGGCAAGCGTTCGGATCTGCGCCATACGCCTTGCTCTTTGCGCCGTGCTCTTGCACTTTGGTCCTGGCCATTGGCTGCGACCGGAGAGGCTTGCTCCTCGGACGTGAATAATCCCGGTTAGGGGAGAACGGTGCATGCGTTTCGGAACCTTTAGTTACAACCAAGCGAGACCGTGGGTGGCCGAGCGCCAAGCCTTCGAAGAGCTTCTTGCACAGATCGAGCTGACCGAAGAGTTGGGTTACGACGATGCCTGGTTTGCGGAGCACCATCACTCGGATTATGGCATGCTCGCGTCGCCAAATCTCATCATCGCCGCTCTGGCACGGCGCACGAGCCGGTTGCGCATGGGGAATTTGGTTAACGTGGTGCCGCTTTACGATCCGATGCGCTTGGCCGAAGAGTGCGCGATTCTCGATATCCTGACCGGCGCCCGTTTGAACGTCGGCCTGGGTCGCGGGGTACCGCGCGATGATCTCAAGCATGGGCTCGACCGTGATATGGCTCAGGCGCGCTTTGACGAGGGTATCGAGATTCTTCAGCGCGCTTGGACTGAAGACGTCTTCACGTATTCCGGCAAAGCGTGGCATTATATCGACATCTCGTGCCGGCCGCGGCCGCTGCAAAAGCCCCATCCCCCCATTTATTACGGCGCGACGGCGCCGGAGAGCCCAGCGATGGTGGCGCGGCGAGGCTGGAATTTAGCTTTATCGCGCCAGCCGCTTGCTAACTGCGCCAAGGCTATTGCGAGTTATCGACAGACGCGAGCAGCGCTCGGTAGTCCCGGCGCCGGCGATGCGATCATGGTGCGCGATATTTATGTGGCAGACAGCGATGAGCAAGCATGGCAAGAGGCGGTCCCCGAGATCTCGCGCTTCTGGCAGCTTGCAACCGATAATGTTTGGCGCGGCGAGTCGGTCTCGGCCGACGAACTGCCGCGTTTAACCGAGCGCTTCGCCTATTTTCCCGGCGGCCTTACGGTGCAGCGTTTGAATGAATGGGGCACGTCGCTCATTGGCAGTCCCGAAAGCGTTCTCAAAAAGGCCCGTGCAATGATCGAAACGGCCCGCCCCGATTGCCTGGTCGGCATGTTCAGTTTTGGCGGTCTGCGGCACGAACAGGTGATGCATTCGCTATATCTTTTCGGCACAAGGGTCATGCCGGCTTTGAAAAACGGCTGAAGGCGATCTAGTCCGGATCCTTCACGAGATTGCCGCCGGGGAACAGCTCTGTCAGGTACGCCGCCTCGCCTCGACCGGATCAAGTGTTTCAACACAGCACGTTGGCGCGCGCAGTTCCATGCGTTTACAGACCGCAATTTTGCTGTTAATTTTTTTCAATGGCAGGATACCTCACCGCTAAGTTTCTCGATGCGGTCGACCCGCGCACGCGCTCGCGCGGGCAATCCTATTTCTCGGCCGGCGCCGTACGCAAGCTTTCCGGCGATGATTGGAGCGTCGAGGCCCGGGTCCAGGGTACGCGCCTCTACGACGTTGACATATTCCGTTTGGAGAATAGCTTTGAAAGCTCTTGTAGTTGCCCGTATTATGATGGCTCCGCTGACATCTGCAAGCATATTTGGGCAACCATGTTGGCTGCGGAGAAGACCGGCTATTTAAAGGGTGACGATCAAAACCCTTGGTTTACCGGCCTGCGGGAAGGCCGTGAGTTGCGTCCTGACAACAAGGCGGCAGCCTGGACTCGTCAAAAGGCGCTCGATTGGCGTGCGCATTTGGAAGAACTGCGCCGCTTTAGTC
>DATACQ010000462.1:0-7798 GCA_036258955.1 Binatia bacterium | reverse complement strand
AGCATCTTGCTCAGCTCACCAGTTTCTTTAAGCATCAAGTCCGCTTCATCGGCTGACAGATAGCTCAGCCGCTGACAGAGCAAAAGCTGTGTTTCTAACTCCAGCAATGAACCACGGGCAAAGGAAAGATGATGTCTATATTCCCCGGTGGCTTGGCGGCCCCACCCTTCCGCAACGTTCGATGGAATAGAAACGGCACAGCGGCGCATCTGAGTGATCAAGCCAAATTGTTCCATTGCCGGTAATTTCGCCGTCATGCCATAAATCATGACGACAAGATCCATGCCTCTTTGCCAAACAAGCAAGTCTTTATAGCTGTTAATCGGACTCACGTTCGAATTGCTTGCCCGAAATGCTAATGGCTTTTGGCTATTGGCTAGTGGCTTTTGCCAATGTCACCTCGGATTAAAATCGCTCAGCACCATATCGGTGACTGTGAGCTTTCCTTGCTTCTCGCACCGTAGCGCCTGCTCGATCGCTGCGGTAATTTCTCCCGGCTTTTCCACGCGGATTCCTTCTCCGCCATGTGCTTTGGCGTAATGCTGGTAATCCGGCCTGGGGCCGATTTGGGCGCCATAGTGCACCCCGGTTGTCTTGGCGGCTCCGCCGGGAAAGTATTTGATCAGGCTTGTCTCCATCGAAAGATAGCGTCCATTGTTGAAAACGACCGCGTGAATCGGCAATCCATATTCCTCCGCGACGCCGAGACAGGAGGGCACGGCGTTATAATGAAAAGCGCCGTCGCCGATGAGTGTAAATACCGGACGATCGGGCATCGCGAGTTTCACACCGAGCGCATAGCTCAGTCCCACGCCGAGGCCGCCCGTAATACGAGCGAAGTACGACTGAGTTTTGCTGCGCGGCACTGCTTCTTGAATTAAGCTCCTATAGACGGTGGTTTCTTCCGAGATCACCGCGTTGTCAGGAAGCGCTTGGCCCAAGGCGTGGCAGAGCCAACGAGGATCGATGGGCATCTCTGTCGCATGCTTCTGCGCTTCGTCTTTGAGCCTGCCAAAATAGCTGTCATGTTGTTCGCGACTCCGCTTGAGGCGCTCCTCATAGCGGCTACGGTTTGCCGCCACCTCCTCGGATGATTTGGCTTTCTTCACGAGCTTAGCCAGGGTTGCCGCGGGCGCTGCCACCAGGGCCAGATCGACGTTGTAGCCCCAGTAAGGAAGACGTGAGTTGGGAAACTCTTCGGCAATCGAGATGACCTTCGCGTTCCGCGGGCTCTTGCTTGCCGGGTACCAGGGCGTGATGGCGTCTACCATCAGGACGAGGTCGGCTGCATCGATCACTTTCGGGTCGTGGTGCTGGTAAAGCGGATGAGTCCTCGGAAAATTTAAAAACGCCGGCCGATAAGTTTCCATCACGGGAATCGAAAACAGCTCGCAGAGCTCGACCAGCAACTCCATGGCCCGCGGGTCTCCGCCCACATGTTCCGTTACTGCAACCGGGTTCTTCGCGGCAACGATGGCAGCCAGGGCTTGGTCAATGGCGGAGTCGTCAACATCTCTCGGCCGCACTACTTGATTGGCTTTGCCGTGATCTTGCCACTGGACTTCTTCCATCATGCACTCGAAAGGAACGCCGACCAGCACCGGGCCAGCCGGCGGCTCCATCGCGATATGCACGGCGCGCTCTACGGTGGGAGCCAATAGTTCCGCCGCTGAAATTCGGTCGGCCCATTTTACGCAGCTGCGTAGCAGATCAGGAGAGCCGCCGAGATCGGTAAGATCGTGAAGCCACTGGCCTCCAGGATCGGCGACTTTGGTGTTCTCGCCGTAGGCAGCGATCTCGCCGGTCAGGATGACCATCGGCGTGCGCTCATGCAGCGCTGCCCGCAATGTCATCGCGGCGTTGAGCGGGCCTGCGGTGGCGTGCAGCATGACGACCTGCGGGCGGTTGGTCACCTTGATGTAGCCGCCCGCCATGGCAACCGCGACCGCCTCATGGCGACAGTTAATGTAGCCAGGTTTTTTGATGCCTTGCGCCGTCTGCTCGGCCAACGCCTCCCAGACGGGCGGCCACTCGGAGCCCGGTGAAGAAAAGATATAGTCGATCCCGCTCCGCTGCATCGCTTTCAACATTGCTTGTCCACCATGCATAGTCTTGTCTCCTTCGACAGTGCGGCCGGAGGGCCAACATAGTTTTAAGCAGAAGCCGTCATTCCAGCGTGGAGTGCTGGAATCCAGATTGAGATGGATGTCTCCGACGCATCCTGCGAGCCTGGATGTCGGCAATCCATGCCGGCATGACGGAGAGCTGCGTTTCAGGTTCTGGAGCCGAGCGTAGCATCATGCACACTCGTGGTAAGCTCTGTTTCTTGCGCCGCGGTTTTGCCCGTTCTTCAAACTCATCGAGCTATTTTCTTCCGCATTTCGGCCATAAACCCGCTTGCCTCGAGATTTTTCGCGATGCTCCCGGTAATGATTTGCTCCAAATCGGCATCTTGGACTTTAGGGTTGACCCGGGCGAGCAGGCGCTTGAAAAGTTTCCACGCGTCCGGATTGGGTGCGACATCGAGGTTGGGCATCTGCAGGCGGGCAACTTTATAAGCACCCTCGATATCTTCTTGCTTGTCGAGCCGGAGATTTTTCGTCAGCACTTCGGCAACATCGCGCTTGTTTGCAGGGTCCAGAATGAACGCCAGTGAGTCGATGATACCTTTGGTCAAGTTGATCATCGTCTCTGTGTTGATCGCCGGCGACTCCTTGGGTGCGCACATGACGGTCAACTGAAAGACCATGTTGACCGTGCCAACGTCCGCAAGCGAGCGGGCGCCGGCGCGCTTCGCCATATCGGCATAACTGTACGGCACCACCATGGCATCGACGTTGCCGGTGATGAGCGCTTGCGTTACCGTGGCGGTGTCGCCGAGCACGCGCATGTTGAGGTTGTATTTATCCGGATCGATCTTGAGCGCCTCTAACGCGCCCATAGTCGAAAGCCAAAAGCCGCCGCCGATGCTTTGTACGCCGAAACTCTTGCCGCGCAAATCGTCTAGCGAATTGATGCCCTTGCGGACGATGAGCTCGCGGGGTATGCGGTTGTTCCCGGCCGCGAAGCAGGTCAGCTTGAACCCGCTGACCGAAGCATTGATGGCGCTGCTCGGCGCGGCCCACACCAGCGGCACACCACCGGATGCGAGAGTCGACATCATGATCGGCCCGCTGCGGGTCTGCAGGGCTCTCGGATCCACGCCGTATTTTCTGAACAGGCCTTTTTCAATTCCCACCCATATCGGCGCCATGGTTTCGTTGTGACCGCCGTACGCTATGAGGAGCGGACCTGCCCCGTGTGCGTCGTCAACGCGCGGAGATGCGCAGATAAAAATGAGGCAGGCGAGAAGAGCGCGAGCAAAAAC
Source organism: Binatia bacterium (assembly GCA_036258955.1). Taxonomy (GTDB): domain Bacteria; phylum Desulfobacterota; class Binatia; order UBA9968; family UBA9968; genus DATACQ01. The sequence goes on along the minus strand of DATACQ010000462.1, from coordinate 4,431 downwards.
GTTCATCGACTGATTCCTTTCGCTCGATCTTCGCTGCTAGTACCACAACCGGTTTGATTTGCACAGCAAAGAAACTGCAGCCTACCAACTCGCTCAAACCGCTCCAATCGTTCCAAACGTGCGGACCAGGTAATTCGAGCGGCTTGAACTACTTGAAGGATTTGAACGTTGGAAACCGTCGCGGCAAATCAATTCCGCGGTAGCGGGCCGGAACCGGAGACCTGTTTGAAAAAATCGATCACGGCTGGTTCGATCGGCAACTCCTGGATCGCCTTCTCCATAGCGGCCCCGGATAGCGGTGTCGGTTCATCTCCGACAAGTTTTTGGAACTCGGCGCGGAATTCGGGATCGGCTGCGGTCTTGCGAAATGCTTCGCGCAAAATTTCCACGCGGTCTTTGGGTGTTTCCGGTGGTAAAATAAACGGCGAACCCACGAGACGCAGCGAGCGGAACAGCGTCAGTACTTTCCGGTCCTGATCAGTGGACGCTATGTCAGAGATCTCGGGAAGATGCTTGAACTGCGGGTGCTTATCGCCTTTCGGTATTTCCAGCATCGCGTGGAAGTCCACCGTGCCTTTTTGGATGAACTCGGGACTGCGTTTTAGGATCGTGTCGGGAATGTTCGGTCGCGCATCGATCTCGCCTCGAGTCAGAACGACGTCGAGCTCCGGGCCGGAGTAACCGGTGATGAACTTCGGATCTTTGAGACGCAGCACGTGGGCAAACAACCTGCCTACGATGTAGATCGTATGGCCCACTGACTGTGCGCCGATTCGGACGCCGGTTGCAGCTCGGAGTTTTTCCAGGCTATTCAAGCCCGCCTCTTTGCGCGTCAAGAAAACGTATTGGGTCGCGCTCTCGGGAGAACCCACAAAGATAAGTTTATTGAGATCGTAATTGACCCCTGCCTCTTTGAAAATCGCGTAAGTTACAAAGCTGCCAGGAGGAAAGGCCATCGTGAGACCGTCGGCCCTGGCTGCACTGTAAATGTGATTAGCGACCTTACGGCCACCGCCTCCGGGCATGTACTCGGCGACAACTGTCGGTGACCCGGGAATATGCTTTTTAAAAAACGGCAAAACCGCTCGCATGCGCTGATCGGCAGTGCCGCCCGGCTCATTGCCGTTGATGACCGTCAGAGTCTTGCCTTGGTAGAAAGGCGTCTGGGCATCAAGCCGGCCGGTAATTAACAGTAAGTTGAGCGTAGCGAGACCTACGAACATCAAGCATCTGTGGAACTGGCGATTGGCATGCATAGCTTTTCCTTACGATGGCTCATTTATTGGCAATACGTTGCCCCGGCGATCTGCATTTGACTTTGTCTGGTCCGCTTTAAAAACTTTTATGTTTGGCGAGAAGGCTTGTCAACGCTAGCGAATATGCAGCGTCCGCGGCAGCATTATTTGAATCACAAACATCGCGAGGATGCCGGCCGCAGCCATCAGCGCCACCGCCCACTGCGTTCCCCAAAATGCGGCGAGCGTACCGATGATCATGCTACCCACCGTAAAAACGACCTGCCCCATGTGAAACAGCGCAATGGTGCGGCCGCGAAACTCCGGTGGCGAATAGGTCTGCAAGACCGTTTGCACCAGAGCGTGCGAACAAACAGTTGTGCATCCGGCTACGACCATCATGAGCATCGAAAGGTGGAACCAGGGGGAGAATGCCAGGACAATGACGCCGAGACCGTTCACGATGACTCCGCCTAGCATGAAGCTGCCTCGAGGAATGCGATCGCCGAAGGATGCGAGGATTACCGCACTGCTGAGCGCTCCTACTCCCATGGCCGTGAGCAGCAGGCCTTGGCCGCTGGCGCCGACCGCGAGAATATCGCGCGCGAACACCGGCAACAGAGTCATGAACGGAACCACGAACAATGATGCGAGAATACTAATGAGCAGGGCGGCACGAACGACTTCGTTCTGCCAGCTGAACTTCCAACCTTCAATGATGCTGCGGCCAAAAGAAACGCCGCCGTGGTGTCGCGACGAAGCAAAAGCCTTTGCGGGCTGGAGCCGCAGAGTCCAGTAGGTCGCCAGGAAGAAAAATAGCGCCTGGGTGGCATATGCGGCGCCCGTGCCGGATGCCGCGATCAGTACTCCCGCCAAAGCCGGGCCGGTGCTTCGCGCAACGTTGAAAACGATAGACATCAGGCCGATGGCGTTTGTAATGTTGTTTCCAGGCACGATGTCGGCGATGATGGCGGCCCGCGACGGTTGTTGGAAAGTCTGCACCATGGCCATGCCGAACGCCGTTGCATAGACATGCCAGGGCTGTATCTGTTCGAAGAAGATCAGTACGGCGAGGGCCGCGAGCATCGTTCCATCTATGATTTGCGAAAGCAAAATCTGCATCTTGCGCGAATAGCGATCGGCGGCGCTGCCGGCTATCGGCGATAACAGCAAGATCGGTATCGCCTGCACGCCCCGCACCAGACCCAACTGCACCGTGGAATCAGTTAACTCGTAAATCAGCCAGCCGCGAGTGACTTGATCCATCCAGAACGCCATGGACGCGAATACGTGGCCGGACCAGAGCAGGCGAAAATCACGTTGCCCCAACGCTTCAAACGCGCGCAGCCGCAACAGCCCGGAGAGGCGGGTGGCGGAGGGCTGCGCCGCTTCCGCAGCGCCGGTTTTCGCGGTGCGCGTTTGTTCTTTGCCTGTGGGTGATGATGTCAGCGCAGTCTCCAGCGTGGGCGCATATTCAATCCGGCGGAAGGCGAACGTGCAGTTAAAATTATCCGTCAATCTCTGTTGTCATGAGTACCGAGTGTGGCCTGGCAAAACCCCGCCCCGACAATCTTCGTATCACGCGCCCGGAGCCGCAGTCTAGCGTCCTGTAACTAAAATTCGTTTAAAAAGTCCGAAGTCCGATCTCGTCATTCCGTGGAGCGGGAATGTTGTAACGGCGGGTTTGAACCCGCACTTACGCTGGATTCCAGGTCTCGCTTGCGATCGCCAGCTCGCCCGGAATGACATTGATGTTATGTAGCGAATTTCAGAGACACCACACCTACCACCTCGGCGCAAAATCCAAGATTTGAGGCTCAATATGGAAGTTCTCAGGCGCGCTCACAGACAATTCGGGCACCTCGAACTTTGAACCTTGAACGTTGAACCGAATTCCGCCTTGACACCGCGTGCGCAGGGCGATATTCGATGCGAAGTCAAGGTTAGAATCAGCAACTGAGTTCTCACTGAAAAAGTCGAAAGAATGCTTCGACGGTGCTCAGCATGAACGCAGTTTGTGTATTTACTCTGTTATTCCGTTCGTCCTGAGCTTTGGTCGAAGGGCGAACGGGCAATTTTAGTGAGAACTAACTAGCGCGCGAGGAGGAATGAAAATGGCTGCTGCATACAATCCGGCGAATAAATTTGAACTCAAAGTTTGGGATACTGAGTTTCGCCGCGCGCCCACGAGGATGCTAATGGCGCGCATCTATCAGCCACAGGGCGACGGCCCTTTCCCGGCGCTTCTGGACCTCCATGGCGGCGCCTGGAATAACCAGGATCGCACGGCCAATGCGCCAATGGACGAAAACTTGGCGCGGAGCGGGATTCTCGTAGTCGCGATCGATCTCACCCGGGCGCCAGAGGCGCCGTATCCCGCCTCCGTGCAGGACGCGAACTACGGTGTTCGTTGGCTCAAGGCCAAGGCGCGCGAATGGAACGGAGATCCCGCGAGCGTCGGCGCGCTAGGCAGTTCAAGCGGAGGCCACGAAATTGAACTCTGCGCCATGCGACCTCATGATCCGCGCTATAACGCGCATCCGTTGCCGGACGCATCCAACGTGGACGCTACTGTGAAGTATGTCGTGGCGCGTTCGCCAGTGAGCGATCCTTTCGCGCGGTACCAACAAGCGGAGAGACGGCAATGGCAGGAAATGATCCAGAACAGCAAGACATACTTTAATCCCTGGGAGAATATCCACGAGGGTAATCCGCAGGAAATTCTCGAACGGGGCGAGAAGGTCAGCTTGCCGCCAATGTATATCTTGCAGGGCGAATTGGATGACAACGTCCTGCCCGCAGTGCAAGAGCGGTTCGCAGATACTTACCGGAAAGCCGGTGGATCATGCGAGTTTGAGGTTTTTGCCGGGTGCGAACATCGTTGGGTCGCCACGCCCGGTCCTAAGACGGACCTTGCCTACGAAAAGATCAAGGCTTTTATCGCCCGGCAGTTAAACGGCCTGCGCCAGGCCGCCTAGCACGTCGCTGAATTCTCGGTTCAAAGTTCAAGGTGAGGAGCGAAATGTTGAAAGTCCCGAAATGTTGCTTGATCCCATAGCAAAAAACGCTGTGCGCGCTGCTCAAAAGGCTTAGAGGCGAGGCGCGCGAAGATTGGACGAGCGTAGGCGTACGTCAGCAGTACGTTGGAGCGAGTCAATCGAGTGCAACGAAGCCTATGAGGCCTTTTCAGCAGCGC
>DATACQ010000461.1:0-5814 GCA_036258955.1 Binatia bacterium | reverse complement strand
GCTCTCTGGCCGAGTTTATTCTCGAGTAGTGCGTCCGAGGCGAGCTCTTGTAGTCCGTGCTCGCGTGCCCAACGTTCCACAGCCTCGACCAGCGCGCGCCCAACACCTTGCCGGCGTACGTCGGCATCGACGTACCAACCTTCGAGAAATGCGACCGGGCTTGTGTCACAGCCGTCCGCGTAAGGTCGGGTGGAGACTTCGGCAAACCCGCACAGCCCGCCGGCGGAACGCGCGCTCACAAGAACGCCCGTGTCCGGCCGCTCGAGCCACGCCCGCATTTCCGCCTCATGCTCCGAAGGTGTCGGCCCGGGCCAAAGAGCGCAGCGCATGCGGCGCCACTCCGCCCAGTCCTCGTGCTGGAACGCTCGAATGACCATCAAGTATTTTCCGCCGAACAGAAACGAGCAGAGGAGTAACGAAAAAGCTAACCCGTATACGCCCGCCTCAGCGCCTCGGTATCACTCGTTCCATCTCTTCGACGTAGATCTCGAATTTCCCGGCGGGATTCGTTGCCATGGAGTTCTCCTGAATATTTCTTCGTCTGTATTTATTTGCTTGATTAGCGCTGGAACCGGTGGTGCTCAGTAGCGCGGCTTTCGCGAAGCAATTTCTCGGCGCGCACGAACCATTGGGGATGCCGCAGACGGCCGAGTTCGTCAGCCGTGGGAAGCTCTCCGACTTCGAGAGTTAGCGGCATTTGCGGGTGGGGTTTCCCCAGCATCAAATCCAGTGATAGCCGTCCGCTATTCCCCTGGTATGTGCCACGGTGCAGCATGTGCGCCGAGAAGATCAGAACGTCTCCGGGATACAGTTCGAGCATCATTGCAGATGGAAGGTCCTCGCAACTTCGGTGGCCTGAGCGCTCGAGCCGGATGTCGCGCTCGAGATCGGTGTCCCACCGCGCATGGCTGCCGGGCACGAGCATGAAGCTTCGCTCCGGTCTGAGTGGGATCCGGACATGCAGATTGCACAGCTCACCGAGGAGTTCTTGCTGGCGAGTCTCATCACAGCCGATGTATTGAAGATCGCGATGCCAATAGGGCCGCCCACGCTCTTCCAGAGGGTTGAAAAACATCTGCGTACCGTGGAAGTAGAGCTCGTCGCCGAACAGCGCCTTGAGAATATCCCACAGAGCGGCGTCGGCAAGCGCATCAAAAAAGATGCTGCGTTCATTATCGAACGGCGGGCGGAAGTAGCGAGTCGCAGTTAGACCGGTGCTGTTGATCAGGTCACGTTTGCGCGCTTCCGCGGCGTGCTCGTGCATCCACTGTCCATGGACCCGCTCGCCGATGCCTATGAGCCGCGCTACGGTGTGGGGAGCAAGCAGTCCTCGCCGCATGACGAAGCCGTCCCTGTCATATATTGTACGTTCGCTCATAGTTTGACTGACTTAACTTCGTTGCGCATATATCCTGTTGTCTCAGTTTGGGCGAATTCTTAGGGAATTACCGAGGGCGCCCGTGAGAGGACTCGACGAGTAACGAGAAATAGTCGCGGCATTAGGCCTCCGCCCGCGCCGCCATCCAGGCGGCGAGCAAGGCCCCAACCACTGCGGCACAGTGCACCGCTGCCATCGGCACCCAGGTTCCATCGGCGAGCAGGCCGGTAACCTGCTGGAGCGCGGCCGGCCAGAAGAATTGCGAGAAGACCACTGCGCCGGACGCCGAGCCGGAGAGCTCGGGGTCGACTGCCATGGCACCGGCCTGAGCGTAGGGCATGGAAAGACCCTGGGCGAGACTGACGAAGGTTCCCGGAATGTAGAGCGCGGCCATGGAGATGCCTCCGAAGGAAAACCAGGCGACGAGCAGCGCACCGTTGACGACCCCGATGACGCCGCCCAGCGTGGTCATGAATTCGACGGAACGCTTCGCGCCGATGCGGCCCGAAATGAAACTTCCGGTCATAAAGCCGACCGGGAAGGCGAAGAACCACCAGCCGATCTTGGCGGCGTCGGCGCCGAGATTCTCGGCGGCTAGAAACGATGCCGCGGTCGCCTGGGTGTAGAAGGCCGCGGACATCAATCCGGGCTGCAGCATGTAGCCGACGAAGCGCGGCCGCTTGAGCAGCGACTTGTAGCCGGCGAACACGCTCCGAGGTACCGCCGCGCTCCGGGTTCGAGTTTCGGGCACGCCGAAGATCACCGCGACGATCACCAGCAATCCGACAACCGAGGCCAATACGAAGAGCGCGCGCCAGCCGAAGGCGGCGGTCAGCTGACCGCCGAGCGGCGGCGCAAACATCGGCCCGAGCACGTACGCAGCGGTGAGATAGGCAATCACCTGGGCGACGCGCTCCTGGCCGTACACATCACGCGCGATGGCGCGCGCCAGCACGACGCCGCATCCCGCGCCCGCTCCCTGCAAGATACGGCCCGCGAGCAGCATCGACATATTTGGGGCGAGCATGCACGCCGCCGCGCCGCAGGTAAACAGCACGAGCCCGCCGAGAAGCACGCGCTTGCGCCCCACACGGTCGGACAAACCGCCGTATGCGACCGTTAAGAAGGCCATCGACAGCATTGCGAGTGACATCGTGAGCTGGGCCACGCTGGTTGAGACGCCGAAGGCTTCCTTCACCGCCGACATGGCCGGGATGAACAGATGGAGCGAGAGCGGCCCGATGAACGTGACGGACAGGAGCGCCACAAAAAAATACCAGCGCGGCCGAAAGGGCATGGTCATTTGTTAATAGGCGAGGGGCGTGAGGCAACAGGCATTAGGGAACAGATTAAAAGATTGAGGTTCAAACCATTCAAGTAGTCCGCTCCGTTGTAATCTTCAACTCACCGCGTTGGGTGCAGACGTTCCAACCCGTTCACCCATGCAAATCGTTCAAACCTTACGGCTGCGGTCGTTTCCGAGATGTGAGTTGCATGTTTGCTCAATTGCGCAACTATGCAACTATCGCTCCGATAAGATAGTTCAAATCGTCAGACCACCCGCTTTGCTTACTTCGATTCGTCAAATCCAACCCCGACATGGCGAATTCGGCCTTTTGACAATTCTCAAAACATCAAATGAGCGGCAAGGGTTGAGTTCGGGACGCACCATACGAAAGAGTCCGCTTTTAAAAGTGGCCTTGGAACAGGTGCCAGCCGAGACCTAGGCCATGCCAGAAACTACGACCTTGACCTTATTGCGTTCCGTTCGTTCGGCGTCCGAGGCGCGCGTTCATGGAAGCCGTAGCGCAGGCCAGCCACACGGCAGCAGAGAAGAAGGAACGCAGATGGGAAACGTTTCTCAAGAAATGAAATAGCGCGCTCTCCGCTCAAGGATGGTTCTGTAGAGCGCGAACCGCCTTTTCGAGCGCGTTGAGTGCGCCCTGGTATAGCTGCTCACCAATCTCCGGACTGGCAGCGGACGGCATCCCGATCACACCTTCCTCCGAGTGCTCCTTCATGTTCACATAGCGTTTGATACCGGTTGTCGGACCGGGATCAACGATTACGAGAACTCCCTGCGGGATAGCTTGATGATTTACCAGGCGAGGTGCAAGGTGGAGCAGCAGTGATGTTTCCAGTTCACCCGAATGGCCCATGCCGCTGGATCTGCTTGCCTTCAAGGACTTGACCAGATCCGGCACCAGATCCCAGTAAGCTAGCGTGTTTACGGTGAGACCTAACTCCACGAAGAGTTCTTGTCCCAGCACTTCCAAGCTGGCGCGGTTGCCACCGTGGCCGTTCAAAAGCACGATACGGCGAAACCCGTGGTGGTGCAGCGACCCACAAATGTCGTGCAGTACGTCGATAAAGACTTTGGCCCGCAACGTAATGGAGCCCGGAAAATCCATGTGGTGCGCCGAAACGCCCGTCCAAATAGGCGGCACGAGCAGGATCTCTGGAATCCTCTTTTCGAGATCCTCAGCCAGACGCGAGGAGACAAGTACGTCCACCTGAAGAGGGAGGTGCGGGCCGTGTTGCTCCATGGATCCCACAGGGACTATGACGACGATATTTTTCCTATCGAGCTCCTTCACCTCTGGCCAATGCAGTTCAGCGAGTTTCATGCCTTCTTCACGCCGTAAAAACAAAGAGATTTTTTCAACTAAACACATGTCGGACTTTTGTGTCAATGCCATTAGCGCGACGCTTTCTGCCCGGCTCGAGTGTTCTCGTTACACCTTCGTTGCCGCACCTAACGGCAGAACTTAGGGCTCCTGATTTGAGGCGGTTCGTAGACAGGATTGCGAAGGCGCTCGGATACAGTAACGCAAAAAATCTTCCGGCCACGCCGTCTCGCCCCTGACGATCACTCGACAACGTATCAACATATCAAACACTATGCAGTTGACATGTGTCTTTTGCATACGATAGGTGTCACAAAACGCTTCCGTGAACTTGTTCAACATAGGAATGAAAATGGAAACAAGTTACCTATGAACCAGAGTGAAGCGAAGGCTTTCGTAAACGATTTTTATAAAAGGGTTGCCGCGAGATGGAACGAAAGAGTCACAGGCGGACCTTTCATGAGAGAGCTTTTGGCCGGAAGCCTGCCACGCTCCGCACTCCGTCTTTTTTTTAAAAACTGGGGGTCCTACACGATCGAGATCAACACGTTAGAGGCTGCCTCTTATCACAAGCACATCCATTTTTTCAGAAGCCATCGCGATCTCATGGCGCTGATGGCACAAAAGCTTGCCGACGAACTTATCCACCCCGAACCTCCCGGGCATGTCCATGTCGTGTTGAAAACTGCCGCCGCCTTGGGAATCGCCGAGGAAGAGATTTTCCTTGCGCCGATGCTCCCCGAATTTCGCGCCAAGATCGACTTCAAAAGGGCGATCCTTTGGGAAGGCACGGTGGCAGAATTTTATGCAGCGGGCGCAACAGAGGAACAAACCGGTTACTGGTCTGCCGATTTCTTCAAGACTTTGACGACGCATTACGGTCTCACCGCAGAGCAGGCGATTTATTTCTCAACCCATGAGGAAGCAGATCTCAAAGAGCACGCGGATGGAGTCATGGGTCATGGGAGCTTTAGACGAGCTGTTTTACAGCGGCTTCTGGAAGTGGACATAGCCCACGTTCGACCCGGCTATAGCCTGGAGTACTGTGGCTTGACGGCGGTGGATCTGCACGGAGCGATTCTCCAGGCTGCCTACGATGCCGCTCCGAGGGCGTAATATCCAGGCCAGTATCGGATAATTCAAACGTGTCAACGATGAAGGAAGGAGGTTCTATGATCACGACGAAAGGCGTTTACCACATGGGCATTCCGGTGAACGACGTGGAACGCGCGGTCAAGTTTTACACCGAGATTTTGGGCATGACGATCGCCAAGCTTAACCGCGACGACATGGGTGATCACTTGAATCGCGCCGACCTCCGGTCCGGCGACTCCATGGTGGTGCTGTTCCAACGGCCAAAGCCGGTCGAAAAAGACGCTCTCAAAGAAGACGGCGCGACCCATCAGGCTTTTGTGGTCTCGTCAGAGGATTTCGAGCTCGCGGCAAGGAAGATGAAAGATTGGGGCGTGAGAGTCTATGACATTCCGACCGTCGAACGCCCCACCGGACGAGGCTTTTATTTTTTTGATCCCGACGGTAATCTGCTGCAGCTCTACGCGCCGCCAAAAACTCCGTCTGCCTCGTGAAACGACTCACAGTTGTAGGCAGACCGCTGCCGAGATTGGACGGCGTTGACAGCGTCACCGGCCGCGCTACCTACAGCGTGGACGTCGGTCGGCCGGGCTGTCTCCATGCCAGACTCTTTCGCAGCTGTGTGCCACACGCAAAGATTCGCCGTCTCAACGTGAATCGGGCGCGCGCGCTGCCGGGCGTCGCGGCGGTTGTCACCGCCGAGGAGGCATCGCGGAA
>DATACQ010000460.1:0-2339 GCA_036258955.1 Binatia bacterium | reverse complement strand
GCGCAAAGCGCCGCCGTCACGCTCCGATGGCTGCGCGATAACTTATTCTCTAACGTTTCGAATACCATAGTGAGCTTCATTATCTTGTATCTGGCCCTCCAGACGCTGCCGCCGTTCCTTAGTTGGGCGCTGACAAATGCGGTTTGGTCCCCGGATGACGCGCGGCTCTGCCGTGAGCTCCAAGGGATCGGTGCCTGTTGGGCCTTCGTCACCGAGAAGCATCGCTTCATTCTGTTCGGCACCTATCCCGTTGATCAGCACTGGCGTCCGACTTTGGCGATAGTCATACTGCTGTTGCTGTACGCCGTCAGTGCCTTGCGCAGGATGTGGCGCCCCGGGCTGGCGTTTATCTGGCTTATGGGTCTTGGCCTGATAGGCTTGCTCATGTGGGGGGGAGTGCTGGGTCTAGAATATGTCGAGAACGAGCGTTGGGGCGGGTTGATCTTGACCCTTTTGCTTAGCACTTTCGCTATCGGATTTGCTTTCCCGCTCTCCATTCTACTCGCCCTGGGGCGTCGCTCGGGTATGCCGCTGGTCCGTCTTCTCTCGGTAGCTTACATCGAGCTCATGCGCGGCGTGCCGCTCATTTCCGTACTGTTTATGGCATCTGTGATGTTGCCACTGTTTCTTCCCGGCGGTGTTTCCATCGACAAACTCCTCCGCGCACAACTGGCTCTCATCTTGTTCGCGGCGGCTTACCTGGCCGAGGTGGTGCGTGGCGGTTTGCAGGCGCTGCCCGCCGGCCAGGATGAGGCGGCTCAGGCGCTCGGACTATCCTACTGGCAGCGTCAGCGTTTTATTGTCCTGCCGCAGGCGTTGCGCATCGCAATTCCGCCGATGGTCAATACTTTTATTGGACTGTTCAAGGACACTTCGTTGGTGGTGATTATCGGGCTCTTCGACCTGCTCACGACTATCAAGATATCGCTGAATGAGCCGGCCTGGACCGGTTTCGGGGTCGAGGCATACCTCGTTGCCGCACTGGCTTACTTCCTGTTTTGTTTCCCGATGTCAATCTACAGTCAGCGCCTGGAGCTCGGTTTAAACCGACGCACAGCTACGGCTGCGTTGAACGACATTTAATTGCCAAAGATGCGCGGATCGAGATAGAGGATGCAGATGGAGGATGGAGATCGCGCTGCGCGATGGTCGATTCTCTATCCTCGAGCATCGATGGTTTCGGCGTTTCAATATCCGAGATCGTCGATGGCGTCTTCATCCATGCCGAAGTAGTGCGCGATCTCGTGTAACACGGTGAGGCGGATCTCGGAGCGCAGTTCCTCCGGATCCGGAAAATCTTGCAGCAACGGTTCGGAGAAAATTGTAATCTTGTCTGGTAACATGGGCGGGTCGAACTGCGAGCGCTCGGGAAGCGGCACGCCCTGGTAGAGGCCATAAAGGGTATCATGATCGGGATCGAGCCCTTCCGCACGCAATAGTTCAGCGCTCGGGCGTTTCTCGACGACGATTTCGATATTGCGCAAACCGTCGCGGAACCGCTTCGGTAACCGGTCCAAAACGGCAATAACCTCTTTTCTGATTTGCTGGTGATTCACCGCAAGCCAGTCTCTATCAAGTGAAGCCACGGCGCAAGACATGCGACAGGTTCTGGGCAAGCACTATCACTATGTTAGGTGCGGCTGTGTTTTTCTGTCTCGCCGGTGCTAACGCGCAGCCCGCGCATCGCGGGATGCCAGTGGTTGGCGATGACCTAGACCGCGAATCCTTGCGCGCCGCTATCATGCAGAGCTCGGCCTATCTCGCCAAGCTGCCTGCCGATCACATTGTCGGCAAGGAACCGCGCCGATTTACCGCTCGGGAAGTGGTCGCAACCCTACGGGTGTTTGAAGAGACGCTCAAACATTGGAACTGTCGCGAGTGCTGGTTAAGGGAGCTCACAGCCCGTTTTCAGATGCTGCCGTCCTCAACGGCTCCTGAGTCGCAGTCGGTTCTTTTCACGGGCTACTACCAGCCTGTTATCGAAGCCAACCTGAGGCCGGGCCCGGAATACCGCTATCCAATTTACGGCATGCCGGCCGATCTGGTTGGTGGCGAAGAATCGGCCAGCGTGGCCGGCCGGAGGCCTTTTGGGCGGCTGAAGGAGGGCAGGTTGGTACCCTACTATTCGCGCGCCGAGATTGATGGACTTGGGGCGCTCAGCGGCCGTGGCTTGGAGATCGCTTGGACCAAGGATCCGGTAGATCTCTTTTTCTTGCACATACAAGGATCGGGCGTTCTGCAACTACCCGACGGGCGCCGCATGCAAGTCGGGTACGCGGGGCAAAACGGTCTCCCTTACCGCAGCATCGGCCGCTTGCTGATCGAAGAGGGCAAAATTC
>DATACQ010000459.1:0-2562 GCA_036258955.1 Binatia bacterium | reverse complement strand
GCCAAATCCTATTAGGGCAGCCTAGCTCGCGAAGGAATCGAAGTCCACAAGCAGAAGGTTGCAGAGGCGCAATGAGAAGCCAATCGATATTCGGGCGGACTCGTTCAGGCTTTGTCGGAAATGAATGTCGTAACAGTGCGCAACACGCTTGCGATGCTTGAGCAGGGATACGTTATAGCCAAATACGGCCTTGCACTTCCGACTCCGATATCAAGGGGTGCCGGACAGCTGACTGCACCAGCGGACGCCTCCGCGGCTCAAGGACGCGCAGTGGAGAAGCAGCCCACGACCACTGGAGCGAGTCCTGAGCAAAAAGATTGCCCCAAGATCGATAATTTTGATTCTAGTATCCTGAGCACAAACGAGGTCTTTACTGAACTTGCCTGGAAGGTGGATATATCGAACTCGTGCGCAAAATCTGTCATTGTTCAGGTTACAGTTCCCGTCTACGACAAGGACGAATTCGAATTAGAATCCGACAACGAGACCGTCTACGTGCCTGCGCACGAGGTCGGGAAGGCAAGGGCGAGGATGCTAGTGAGTCTGCCAGAGAAGGCCCGTCGAACGGCGAAGCAGGGTGTGAGTGTTTCTGCCTTTTAAGTGGTGGCTGAAAACGCGATGGTAAGGCCCTCAAGCTCTATTTGCTCCGGTATCAATCTTGCCGGATTTGCCGGAGATTCTTCGTGACCAGAATTGGAGTGGTGCTTTCAAGATCTTGCTCCGTAGAGGGTGTAAAATGATTTTCTCGGGAACGATCTCGATCGGAGTACCGGTGTGAAGATAGCGGACATAAGGGCAAAACAAAGTACATCGGGACTTCCAAGCTTGGCAGCATCCGACCTCAATGAATGTGCGTCGAAATTGAAAACTCAAAAACGCGGCCAAGAGGTTCTAAGAAGCGTAGACACCTATGGCAACGACTTCTGGAAAGGTCATAAGTCGCCATCGTGGCATGAGTTTTCGGGCAAATACTAGAAGATTTATCGCCCGCTTTTACCTCGAGTTATCCGCTTGTTCTTGGCTCAATTACCCACGAATCACGCAGGAAAGAAGCTGATGGACGGGAGTTTTCCGCTGCTAAAAATGGATTGGGGCGGAGTTATTTTCGCCTCTCACCGTCAGTAGGCTGGCCGTACTGCTGCAGCATGTCGGTAACCATAGTATGCCGATGCCGAATCATCGCGTCGAAGCGAATGTCTCTTTCCAGCACCGACGGAGAGCACGAATCGTGTTAAGCACCTCACGCCGGGGCAAAGGGCGCGCAGGAATCCATATCTTGAGAAGGCCTGCTCAGAGGAGCGTCCGCCTCAGCCCTTACTAGGCATCAGGCGCAGCTGCGCGTCCATACCAATTCCAATTGATTTACACGGCCCCAAACGGATGATCCGCTACGTAGAGCCAGCTCCCGTCTTCTTGACGCCGTGCCACTTCCACACTCCTGCTGTCCATCACTACCACCTTCCCCTCTGCATCAGTGCCCTGCAAATGCCACTCGCTGCTCAGCAATGCGATCTCTCCTGATTGCATAACCCAGCGCGTTTTCAGTTCCATACTCCCTTTCAGCGCCAGAATCCCTTCGAGAGCAGTACGAATCGCCTCTTGGCCGGCGACGACTTGATCGGGTTTAACAGCCAATGCCGCCCCTTCTTCATAGAGGCTCAGCAGAGAATCTAGATCCCCGGCATTAAAATACTCGGCGAAGAGTTGATGCAACTCTTCCGGTTGATGTGCAGCCATTTTTTCCTCCTCCTGTTTTCTCAAATCACTCCGCAAAGCGTTTTTTGACCGCTACAGCATGCATCAAGGATGCGAAATTATTCAGCTTTTCATCTGCCACCTAACAGGATAATGGGTAATTTGGATCAAGCCGATCTCTGAGTGCGGCTCGGCGCGCCTCGTCGAGCGACATCGCATAACCTGGAGCAGGACCCTGACTGCCGAGAAAAGGAGACCGTTAGTCATCAAAGTCACGAAAGTCGGTAGGAATGTCGATCGATCGCACCTGCACGTCATGCAATCCTGCTTCGGCGAAAAGCGCGCTGAGGGGCTTAGGCTGGCAGATCGGGAAACGACGGCCTTCGTCGAGCTCGCATGCTGTGGGATCCAGTGCCACCGCTACGTCCCAGAAGTAACGCATCAACTCCATTTTTCCAGCGTAATCCCACACGTACGCCGCTATGACGCCACCGGGCCGAGTAACGTGCCACTTCCATAACCGCTCGCAGCGGCTCGAGCACGAAGTTCAGCACCAGCCCAGCAACTGAGGCATCGGCGCTTGCGGAATCGATGGGCAGCGACTGAGTGTCCCCAACTTCAAAGTTTACGCGCCCGCCAGTGATCCGCGCCTTTGCATACTCGATGAAGCCAGACGAAGGATCCACGCCCTTCACCGATCTCGGACTTGCGTGGTCCAGGATAGCCTGGGTCAAAGCCCCGGTTCCGCACCCGACGTCAACCCAGTCCACCTCTGCTGGCACGGTCAGCCATTCGAGAAACTCTCTCGCCACTAGTCGGCTCCACCGTCCGACGTAAGGCTCGTAGAGATCACCGGCAGCCCAGACG
>DATACQ010000458.1:0-5136 GCA_036258955.1 Binatia bacterium | reverse complement strand
CCGCAAAGCTCAACGGTTCCGGTAAAGGGGCATGCTGCAGATCCTCGGGTATAATCAAAAAAACCGGGCCCTGCCGCCCGCGCGTGGTCTGACGAAACAGCGAATCGAGCAGGGATGACAGCTCTTCGACTCGTTCGAGTTTTGCGCTCTGCTTAGTGATCGGCTGGAACAGCCGGACATGTTGCATGCCGTGAAAAGACGAGTACGGACTTTTGGCTGACGCGGCCGTGTCGATATCCGATGAGATAACGAATAGCGGGACGGATTCTTTGTGCGCTTGCGCAACGGCGGTTACGATGTTGGTTGCGCCGCCACCGGCGGAAACCAGACAGACCGCGGGTTTTTTCGTCACCCGTGCGTAACCGAGTGCCATGTTGCCGGCGCCTCCCTCATGCTGCGCGCTCACGAAGCGCATGTGCGGGCGGCGGGCAATGGCATCTCCCAACGCAAAGGAAGTGTGCGCCAGGACGCCAAAAACATGACTTACGTTTCTCGAGCTGAGATACTCGATGATCGCGTCGGCAACATTCGCACCCGCCATAAACAAGCCCTCCCTTAGCTCCGGTCATCCAAGAATTTGCGTCCCCGCCTCACAACGTTCCGCCGGGCTTCTCGATGTCGTGATTCCGTTTAGAAACCGCGTGCCTCTTCTTTCATGTAGAAACCGAGCTTCTTCATCGCGGGCCAGTCGTCAATGGAAAAAAGAATCGCGTCTTCATGCTGAGTATTCTCGTGGTGGTGCCACTTCCACGGCGGCACCGCAAAGATATCCCCTCGACCGTACTCCAAACGCTCGCCTTCGATAACCACTGCTCCTTCGCCTTCAAATGCGAAGTAGAAGGTGGTGCTGTTATGCCGGTGCGGCATGGTTTTGTGGTTTCTCGTTAAAAGCTGTGCTTGCCAGGCGATGGTCGGCAAGGTCGGTCCGCCGTCTACCGGGCTCGCCAACATAATCATGATGCCATCGTAGGGATCGCTCTCGCCGTTCTCTTTTAATGCCATGAGAGCTCCGAAAGTCTCGGCCCAGCGATAGCGCATCGGCGGCAACGGAAACGGTGCTACCTCGGCGAGGGGCCGCGCAAGGCCCAGCGTGCGTTGACCGTAATTCGCGGGCTTCCTGATCTCTTCGTACGGATTGTCTTTGGGCATGCGCTCGTCGATGTTGACGTTGGGGTTGTAACCGTTGTCATACCCATCGACCCAGATCGCCGGCGTCTCATCCTTGTTCCAGTGATCGTGGAACGTCCAGGCGGGGCTAATGATCACGTCGCCCCGCTCCATCGGGTAAGCTTCGTACTCGCACACAAACACGGCGTCTTTGGGCGCCTGGCAAACGAGCCTGGTCTCGCTGCGCAAATTGCGGTGCGCCTGCGTCCGCTCGCCGGGCATAAGGATCTGCGCGTTCATCCAGATCGGGAACTTGCGGGCTTCGATCCCGACAACGGAGCGCATACCGGTCATACCATCGGGCCCGACGGTGACGATCTCGCCGGAGCGCATGAGACCGCGGTAAATACCCTCCCATTTCCAGTGCGCCGCCGTGTTGCCCTCGCGCGCCGGCGCACGCCCATCGCGCCGCAGTCCCGCTCCCACGAGATGATGCTCGGCGAGAAACCGCTCTAGGTCCTCATGGGTCCTTCCGACGTCGCTCATACGATCTCCTCTACGCTCCGAACTCCGAGACGATTTGAACGACTGGAACGATTTGAACGTATTGAACGGGTTCAAGTCGTTCAAGCAGGTCAAACCGTTCAAATCGCCGGACTAACATTGATCTAGATGGAAGTACCGCACGCAATTGTCCACCAGCATGGCGTGCCTTTCGTGCTCCGGCACGCCGGCAAAGTCTTCCTCGAGATATTTTTGTGAGTGCGGAAACTCGCTGGCCGCATGAGCGAAATCCGTACCCCACATGATTTTGTCGTAACCGATGCACGCGCGCCGCTTGACACCCACTGGATCGTGCAGGAAGCCCCAGTAATTCCGCTCTTTCAAGTATTCACTGGGCATGCGCTCCAACTTGTTGAGGCCCCAGTTGTCGTGAATCATCCCCATGTAACGGCGATAGTGATCGTCAACTTGCCACAAGCCGTATTCAAACCAGCCGATCATAGTTTCCGCCCAGTAAAATTGCAGCTTGGGAAACCGGTCATAAACGCCGGCAAAAGCCATCTGGAGCACCCAAGTCATGGCGTCGTTGGTGAACCGCGTAAAAAATCTGAAAGCGTCTTTTTGATGCACGTCGTAGCCGGGATCCTTACTGTAAAGGAAATCAGGCTCGCCCTTTCCCGAACCCATGTTGCCTGTATTGTGGTTTGTGAGCGCCATGCGGAGATCGAGCGACGCCGCCCAGAATTTGTCATCTTCCCGGGTCGGATAGCTTTTTCCGCTCGGATAGCGGTCGAGTTTTACGCCTTTCATCCCGAGCTTGGCGCAGTGTTCCATTTCTTTTATCGCATCATCGACTCCGGTAGTCGGCAGAGTGCCCATACAAACTAGACGGTGCGGAGCGGGCGCCGAGTATTCCTCGCCAAGAAACTCGTTGTAAGCACGGATACAGTCGCGATACAGATCGTCATCCTTAGTCTGGCGCAAGACGAAGGTGATTTGCGAAAACAGGATCTCTGCGTCGATACCGTCCTGATCCTGTTCGGCCAGGCGCTGCTCGGGCGTGCCGGTACCGGCGCACGTCTCGAATGTCGGCACTTGCTTCGCGAGATCGGCGTGCGCCACACGCACGCTGCGGGTGATGCCGATGGTGTTGGGTTTGCCGCCATCGATAATCACGGCGTCGGAACCATTGGGCATCTTAAATCGCTTGGGCGCGCGCTCCCTAAATTTTGCCTGAACGCGATCCCGCCACACATCGGGATTGAGATCGATGTGTCCATCGGCAGATATACAGTTGTAGCGACGCGACATGAAAATTCCTTCCTTTACTACGGGATGTCATTTCATAACCAGATAGAATTGCTCTGTCAACGAGGACTCCGGTACTGAAAGATCCGCGCCTCCGGGAAAATTCGTTATCGTTTGCGATTACCCTGACCATGAAAGCTTTGAGCAAAAGGGTGTATAAGGGATTGTAGTCGAAGCAGCACTCGCGGTAAATTCGCGCTCTGATCTGCTACTTCGATCTTCTCTACTGTTCCGTGCATCGCGGCACAGAATCGACGTGGGTCAGGTACTCGTCAAAGTCATTAAGGAGAGTTGATCATGGGGAATCCCAAATTGCACTTCTATTTCCGTGAGCCAACCATTGATACGAATATCCCGATCACGGACGGCACCGTAAAGATCGAAGGGTTTGATTGGGAATTCGTTGCCGACGAAGAGCACGCCGACGCTTGGGACTGCGGTTTTGCCGCTCGGCTACGCGCCTATGCCACCGGCGCAGCGCATATCTCGATTCCGGCATTTCCCAACCGGAAATTTCGCCAGGCCTATATTTTTGTCAACAGCAAAGCCGGTATTCAGAGCGCTAAGGATCTGGAAGGCAAAAGGGTGGGCATTATGCAGTGGGACAATACTGCGGGCGTTTGGGCGCGCAGGGCTCTGCAGCATTACTACGCCGTAGACCTCAAGCGCATCAACTGGGTCTCGCCGCGCGCAAAAAAAGCGGGTGTTGCCGAAGGCATTCGCATCGAAAAGATCGAGCCGGCAGGCGACCCTGACAAGCTGCTCGATACTTTACTGGTCAATGGGACGATCGACGCGGTGATCGGCCCCAATGTTTTGCCCTCGATTTCGGCGCGCGATCCTCGCACTCGGCGCTTGTTCCCGGATTACCGCACCGAAGAACAAACGTATTTCCGAAAAACGGGTATTTTTCCCACCAGCCATGTCGTAACGTTTAAGCAAGCCTTTGTCGACAAGCACCCCAACGCACCCCTCGCGCTGCTCAAGGCTTTTCGCGCATCCCGCGACGAGGCTTTCAACCGCCTCGAAGGACCCGATCCCCAAGTGATCGTCTACTCCTGGATGGCCGCCGCGATTGCCGAGCAGCGGCAACTGATGGGTGAAAACTACTGGGCGTACAACATCGAGAACAACCGCACCGTGCTCGAAGCGATAAGCCAGTACGGATACGAGCAGGGTCTCTCATCGACTCGCATCGACTATATGAAGTTCTTTCACCCCGACGCGGCGGCGTTCCCGGGCACGTAAGTTCCCTTCTTTTCGATAGACGCAAGATCCAAGCTGCGTCATCGCTGCAGCGGCGAAACTTTTTGCCCAGTCCGCGCAATTCTTACCGGACTTCACTCCTTCTTCTTCACTAGTGCGTCAATTTTGGCTTCTGAGCCCGCAGGTCGTCACTGGCATGACGGTTGCTGTTGCGAACCGCAGGCTATGTTGCTTCAGCGAGAGGCCGTCGAAGGTCACTCGTGACGACTTAGGACAAAATGGGCCAAAAAGGAGCATTATGATGAAACGGGTAAAATACACGTTGTTAACCGCCGTGGCTTCTGCAGCCCTGGCGCTTTCCGCGGTTCCCACATTTGCGGAGCGCGAGGGTCACCGCGAACATCCTGGGCATCACAAAGGTTGGGAAAAAAAGCATCATGGAAAACATCATGACAAAAAGTGGCATCCCAAACACGGCCATGCCGATCATCATCACCACGATCACGCTTGGCGCCACTCCCATGGTGGACACCGCGACTGGCGTCATAGCCACGAACATAACGGCAAACGGCACTGGCATGAACACGCCCATCATGGGCGGCATGAGCACACCGCGAACTTGCGCCGCAGTAGCAATCAAGCTGTACGGGAAAGCATCGCAGACGTTCGGGATGCACGGCAACAGGTAAAGGCCGATCGCGCCGAACTGCGCAAGGACATTCAAGAACTGAAAAGAGATCGCGCCGAACTGCGCAAAGATCTCCGCAGCGGCGCCAGTCGGGAAGAAATACGGCAGGGACGGCAAGAAATCCGGAGCGATCTAAAAAAGATCGCTGATCGAAAGAAAGAACTCAAGGAGAGCCAAAGAGAACTACAGCAGGCCCGGCGGGAACTGAAACAAGATCTTGGAAGGTAGCATTTTTACTCTGTAGCAGCCGCCGCAAAGTCGTTGCGGCGGCTGCTTCCCACCTTTCTTGTATTTGCCAACCTTCCAGGAAACTCCGGCATAGT
>DATACQ010000457.1:0-14019 GCA_036258955.1 Binatia bacterium | reverse complement strand
CGGCATAGTCTCGCTCGAACAAATCGGCAAGGAACAAATCCCCCTGCGTCTCTCCACCGGACGGATTCCGAAAGATGACCGCAGTGCCAGCGCGACGATGTTCACGGTGTCGGCCGTGCTCAAGGCCGCCGGCTTTTCACTAGCGGAAATGCGCAGGTGGGGCGGAACATTTCACATTGCACCCCGGCCGAGTGATCCCAGCCGGCGCGCGGCCATCGAAGGCGGCTCAGTGAACGCAATCTTTGATGAAGGTATCAAAAGCTGGGGGCAAACCGCTCTCGATCATGGTTTTCGCTACCTGCCGCTGGAAGGGAAAGTGCTGAAAGATCTTATCGGGCTCGGATACCGGCCGGCAAAACTGTCGAAAGCCCACTTCAAAGGGCTCGACCGCCCCGTTGCAACAATCGATTTCAGCGGTTGGCCGATGATCGTCCATGTCGATATGGCTGACGAGGTCGCTTATGCTCTCTGTGAAGCTATTGAGAAACGTCGGGCGGTCTTCCCTACCGACAATTACAAGCCGCTCGACATTGCCCAGCTCTGCGCCAATGATGAGGAAGCTCCGTTCGACGCGCCGCTACACCCGGGTGCGCAGCGTTTTTATCGGGAACGGGGATTTTTAAAATAGCGCTGCTCCTTGCGTAAGCGGCGCTGACCGCAATATGGCGGCCTTTTAGGTGTCGCCGCTGCTACTCCTGCGTTAACTTTTTCAGCGCATCACGCACGGGCCCAGTAGCGGCCCGGAACACGGCAGCGTTGACTTTCTCCGCATCATCCCCGCCGAAGCTTACCAATTGGAAACGCAAGGCGCGTTCTGACTCCGCCTTGAACTCGGGGTTCTCAAAAGTGTCGCGGAAGCCTTTACGCAGTATCTCAAGTGAGGTGGCGGGCGTCTTGGGCGGGGCTACGACGAACCTACCCATGCTGCGTACGGCTCCGGAGATTTTAAAGGCCTCGGCAAACGGCCCCGAGGGTTCGGTTCCTCTGACCGTTTTAAAAAATTCCCTGAAAGTAGGGAGATCAGTGCGCGGATCGCGAACGATATCGCCGTCGGACCCGGCCAAGCCATCTTGATAAATAGGAACGACAGTTCCTTCTCGAGCCAGTTGCGCGCCGCCCATGGTATATCCGGTAAGACCCTCGGAGGTATAGTTGATCTCACCCCGCTGGATAGCGAGTCGAAGGTCGGACTCGCCGGGGTATCCCGTGACGTACCGGTACGGTACCCCTAAAAGTTCAAGCGCCATGCGCAGGGCGAGATCTTTGTTGCTCTCCCGTGAAAGACCACCGATGATGAGAGGCTTCAGTGGTTTCAGGATTTCCGCAGGACCTTTCACGCCGGTATCGGCGCGAATATAGACAACCGAGGTTTCGCCTACTCCTGCGATGATCGGCATGTGGTTGAGATCGAACCGTACACCCGAGGCGCCCAGGATCTGCGGTAGGTATCCTCCCGAGAAGACGCCGATGGTCAATCCGTCGGGATTGGCGACCTCGTAAAGGTAGTTGGCTCCAACATTGCCCCCGGCGCCGGGCATGTTCTGGACAACAATCGTGGGGTTGCCGGGGATATGCCTCGGTAAAAACCTGGCGATGAGCCTGGCAACGACATCCGTCGCCCCTCCCGCAGGATAGTTTACGACGAATCGAAGCGCCTTACCTTTATAGACGGCCTCCTGCGCAAGCACCCCTTGGGACGGGATGCATAAGCTGAGACCGATCACCATAACTAAAGAAAAGAGGGTGCTTTTGCGAGCCATATTAGTTTCTCCTTCATAAGCGGTGGCAGGTTCGTGCAGCGCGTACCTAGGATCGAGGCGGTATCGGGTACTGCCATCACGTGATCGCCACCCTAATTTCTTTTTTGCGTTGTTGCTGGATGCTGTTCGCGGCATCCAACATTCCTCTATATGGCAACTAATTTGACGGCCGCCTTATACCGGTATCATCATGCCGAAACAAGGCAATTGGCTCACGCGGCTTACACCAGCCGAAAGTCATACGTATGACCCGCTCGCCCAGTGCCGGTTAACGTTATGCTCAGGAAATTCTGGAGAGTGCGCCGTTTACGAGTCGGCAACATGTTGATGTGGCACCGCAATACTCACGATTACTTGTTTAGCAGCACCATCAATCTACGTTCTTGAAGTCGATATAACCGCGCTCGGCATCGGTGCGGACCAGCTGCACGCGAACCCGGTCACCCACGTCCAAACCATTGAACCCGCTCACTAGCTTTCCTTCAATGGGAGGTTGGAGTAAACGGACCCAGGTTCCGCGATCGGATGCGCCAGTGACGATACCATCAAAGCGTTGCCCGATCCTCGATTCCAACACCAGGGCTGCCGCCGATTTTTCCAATTGCCGCTCGACCTTTTTCGCGGCATCTTCCTGGGAGGTACAGTGCTCGGCAAGAGCGTGTAATTCCTCGCTCCCATACGGCGCAGGTCTTCCGCTTATTGCT
Source organism: Binatia bacterium (assembly GCA_036258955.1). Classification (GTDB taxonomy): domain Bacteria; phylum Desulfobacterota; class Binatia; order UBA9968; family UBA9968; genus DATACQ01. The sequence goes on along the minus strand of DATACQ010000457.1, from coordinate 11,555 downwards.
GCTTTCAGCAGGCGTTGGGTTACAAGATCCGGATATCTACGATTGGGCGCCGTTGAGTGAGCGTAATCCTTAACCGCAAGGCCAAAGTGGCCGGTGGCACCGGCTCCGGGGAGTTCGACGGCGTATTCCCCCGCTCCCAGAAGCTTGATAACGCTCAGAGAGAGATCGGGGAAGCGCAGCGGATCAGCCGCTTTCGCCGTCGTAAGGAACTGCTCCAGTGCCTGCGCATCCGGCTCATTGGGTAAGCTGAAGCCTTTGTCGGCGGCAAGATCAACGATTCGGTCCCAACGCTTGGGTGTGCGCACCACGCGACGCAACGAGGGGAACATCTTCGATGCGAGATAGCGCGCGGTGACGCCGTTAGTGGCGATCATAAAGTCCTCAATGATCGCCTTAGCCCTGTTCCTTGTTTCGGCTGCCAAGTCCGTGACGTTCTCGCCGTCGAACACCGGGCGTCCTTCGATGGTCTCGAACTCCAGCGCTCCCTGTGTGCGCCGAAGCGCCCTCAAGCTTTGCGCTATCTGATCCTGAAGCCGTAGATTTTCGTCCAGGCCATTCACCCGGCCGATGGCCTCCGGGATGGGCCCATCACCCTCGAGCCAAGCAGCGAGGCTATTGTAGGCAAGCTTTGCGTTATTACGAACCAGCGCACGGTAAATTGCCGAATCTTGCAGCGATCCGTCCATGCCTACAGCCATCTCGACAACAACCGCCAAGCGATCCGATGTGTAGTTTAGCGAAGTAAGGTCGGTTGATAGCCTTTCCGGCAACATCGGGAAGATCTCTGCCGCAGTGTAGACCGAAGTAGTGTTATGCCTGCCGTGACCATCGAGCTTCGAATCCTTTTTGACCAGCGCGTCCACATCCGCAACGGCGACGCGGATTTTTCCGGCCAGTCCAGGCGTGGGCTCGGCGACCGTCAGCTGGTCGAGATCCCGCGAGTCGTCGTTATCTATGGAGCACCAGATCAAATGCCGTAAATCATGAATCGATGGATCGGTGCGTGTTGCCGGTCCGGAGATATCGTCGAGCTCCGCAAGCACCTCGGGCGAAAACTCGGGGAGCAAGCCCCTTTCGAGCATTGCCTGACGGGCCAGTCTTCGTAGGATATAGCGATGTTGTCCATTGCTCATGAAGAAATATCCCTCCGACTCTAACGGCCTGGCAGCGGCGCCGAGCCAGAGAAAGTCTTGAATAACTCAATCAGCTCGGCATCGCGAGGTGTATCTTGAATAGCTTGGGTTAACTCCTCCGGCGTCATGGGGCTGGCTTCCTCGCCGACGATCTTTTGATATTCACGCTTGAATTCAGAATCTTTGAAAGTTTTGCGCATCGCGTCTTGAACGATCTCCACTCGATCTTTAGGTGTTCCAGGAGGCAACACGTAAGGAGAGCCCGTGAGCCTGAATACTCGCGAAAGAGCCAGGAGCCTCCGTTCGTTTTCCGTCTTAGCAAAGCTTTCGATCTCCGGAAGGTGACCAAAGCGTTCATGCTTGAGGTCTTTGGGAATCGCATAAATGGCGTGAAAGTCCATCAAACCTTTTTGCACCCAATCGGGATTGCGTTTCCACACCGATGTAGCGGTGTTCGCCCTGGCATCCACCTCGCCGCTGAGCAGCGCAAGATCGAGCTCGGGCGCGCCGTAGCCCGGGATGAACCGCGGTTCTTTCAATCCAAGAAAGTAGGCGAAGAGGCGAGATGCAATGTAGGCGCTGTGTCCGACCGGCCGTGCGCCGACTCTAACTCCGGAGGCGGCTCTGAGTTTTTCCAAGTTGCTGAAGCCGGCTTCCTTCCGCGTATAGAACACGAGATGGCTGGAGCTTTCCGGCGAGCCAAGATAGATAAATTTATCTACGTCATACATCACGCCGGTTTCGCGCAAGATACTTAGTCCAAGCACACTGCTGCTGAAAGCTCCGATAGTGAGCCCATCAGGACGGGCGTTGCGGTACATATGATTGCCCACTTGTCGGCCCCCGCCGCCGTCCATGTATTCGGTCACGATGGAGGGATTCCCCGGAATATATTTGCGTAAGAATGGAACCATGGCCTTCACGCGATTATCGCCGATACCCCCCGGGGCGGTACCGGCCACGATCTTTATGGTTTTCCCTTGGTAAAATGGCGCTTGCGCGAGACTGTGATCAGGTGAAAGCGCTGCGAGCACCACTTGCGCGCCGAAAACTATTCCGACAAACGCTATATGAGTTTTCACAAAAGGCCCCCCTGTTTTCTTGTCGCTCAGTGATAGGTCCTTAAAAAGGTCCTTCAACACTCCGGGCCTGTGGAAAGCGTCTCATGTCCGGCCCGAAGGATCCTTCATTGCTCACAATACAATGCCAGTATTAATCAGGGAAAGGCTTCCCCGATAGTTTTGGGTAGAGCGATTCGTGTACAGAGGAGTGGGGTTTTCTCGCGGATTGAGATTGCACGAATTGAGAATTGGTGAGAGATCCCGAATAACCCTTTTCGAAGGCATGGAATTAATACTTTGGCAAGAAATAGCGAAATACCGTCGTTGAAGGATATAACTGTTTCCGACGATACGCCTGTGGGGACCTTAGCGGCCGCAGCATCTCCGCTTGCGTGCTACCCGCTTTGTCCCACCGATCGTCGGCCGAGCGTAAGCGCTGGCGGCGCGCCCGGTAGTGCTGAAACTTCGCCGCTCCGGGCAGGAGAATTCCCGGTTGCCGATAAAGTAGGAAGCCGATTAAGAAAACGTTGTGCGCGCGAAACGCTTACAGCCTTCTCTTGACGGCGTTGGCAGCGTCCTGGGTCTTTTCGCCGGCACGTTCAACGTCCTGCCCAACTCCGCGAACCGTATTGCAAGCTAGGTTCATGCTCAAGAACAACAGCGTCAATGTTGCAAATGTTATCGCTCGCATGTTTGCATGCTCCCCGTTAAATGATGTTCTCCCCCTCACTTGGAATAGCACTATGCGTGCCGGGGTTAGATGAAGACCTGCGTCTCTAAAAAAGATGCAATTTCAATCAGTAAGAGGGTGAGTGCAACGGCGCCGTATGAGCGCCAGCAGCGTCGCGTCCTAATATTGAGAATGCGCAAACGAACAATTCAGATTCAGCTGCTCTCTGGACCACTCCAGTTCAGGCGAAAATCTTTTATGCATCATCCGCAGTCGTTCTTCTCTTTCCGGGTCCGCCTAGACGGCGACTGATTTCGGCAAAATTGGGGTGAAAACCTGACGGTGTCTTGAATCAAAGCGCCGCCCTGTTTAGCCTTTGAAGTAAAGGACCTCGAAGGAGATCGCCCTATGACATCCTTAAGTAGATACCTGTCGATTGTTTTGATTGTGGTCTTCGCGGTTTCTACTAACGCTTGCAGAAGGAACGAGCAAGGCGAAGGCGCCGCCGAACAAGCGGGTAAAACGATCGATAAAGCTCTCGAAAGGGCTGGAGAAGAAACCGGGAGAGTTCTTGAGCGTGCCGGAGAGAAGATGCAAGAGTATGGAGACAGCGCGAAAGATGCTCCGCGGGACAAGCCCGCGGGCGCCGCGCCGTGAGCTCATCCGCTCAAACGGATCCGCCAAACGTCTGAACGCGCCGTAAACACGATTACATAGAATTATTTTTAATGGCTGCGCGGCGCGGCAAGATCCACGAAACGATCCCGGAAAGTACGGCACTGCCCGCTACGGCTATCGGCACTGGTACTACTGAGGCAACGCTGCCGATGCCCAGGGCGCCCAGGGAACCGAAGCCGCGGTCGAGAAAGAACAGGCTCATGGCCCGTCCGAGCAGATGGTCCGGGCACTCCTCCTGAATGATCGCCCGGGCCAGTACCCGATAGCTCATCTGCATAGACCCAACCACGGCCAGCAAAGCCATCGACAATATCATAAACGGCGAGATGGCAAACAGAAAAATGGCGCCCGCATAGATAAGACTGGCGCCTGTCAGTAACCGGCGCATGCCTGGCAGCCGAGCACGGGTAGAGAGAAAGAAACTGATCACCACCGCCCCCGCGCCGGGAGCGGAGACCAAGAGGCCATAGCCCGATGGGCCGACGCGCAGAACCTCCTGTGCGAAGTAGGGCAAGAACTGTGCGTAGGAAATACCGAAGAACCCATTGGAGTATGTGGTAAGAATCGTGGTTAGCACGCGTTGATTCTCGCGCAAGTACGATATGCCTTCGAGGATATCCTTCCACCAATTTCCCGCGGTCATCGGCAGCTCGCTCCTTGGCACCCGCAGTTTGAACAGGGCGACAAGCATGAACACAATCGTCAAAGCCTGTATCATCAAGCATGTGGCCGCGCCGACGAGGGTCAGCAGCACACCGCCAATCGACGGACCGATGACTTTGGTCAAGTTATGCGTCGCGGAGTGCAGTGCCAGCGCGCTCATCACGCCTTCCTGCGGCACTAGCGATACGATCATCACCTGCTGGGCCGCCGTGCTGAAAGAGCTGACGACGGCCATAAAAATCACCAGCACAACGATGTGCCAGAACTGAATCACCTCAAAATAGACCAGCGCGGCAAAGATCAAACTTTGCACAAGATTCGCGCCGCGGCTGATGACGAGTAATCTCCGGCGATCCATGCGGTCCGCGATGACCCCGCCGATGGGACCGAACACGAAGCGCGGCGCAAACTCGCAAAACCCAAGCAAGCCCAACGCAAAAGCGGAATGGGTTAATTCCCAAGCGAGCCAGTTCTGGACCACAAAATGGATATATTCGCCGGTTTCCGCCGGCAGATAACCGGCGGTAAATAGACGGAAGTCAGGATAACGCAGCGCCGGGGGGATTCTCACTCAGTTCACTCGTCGTGTAGTCGTTCATGGCTGTAGAGTGTCAAAGCAACATCGGGGAGCATAGACGATCGTTTAGTTGACGACATTATAACGCAACTGCCCAGGAGCAGTATGTATCCGACCCGCGCCACTGCTTTTGATTGAAATAGGATCGAATCCTCATGCTATCCGGCAGCGTGGCCCGGACCGTCAGCAGCCGCCAAGGCAGTGTTGGCAACGTCACGGTTATCTGATCGCTGAAGCACTCGTTCACTTGCGCAGCAACAATTTATTGTAGAGCGCGACCAGCTCGTTGTAGCGATCGCCCCATTTCTCCGGCGACGGAATGACCACGCGTCGCCCGCCGATATCGTCCGGCCCCTTGCCTTCGATGCTCTTATGCCCCATCCAGCGCCCGTGACCACGCATGATATCTTGCCCTTTTTTGGAAATGAGGAAGTCCGCCAGAAGCGCCGCCGCGTGCGGATGCGGCGGACGCGCCGCCATGTAAATCGGCACCAATGACTTGATCGGCACGAAAGGCTGCGGAAAGATGTAATCGATGGGCGCTCCGGCTTTCTTCTTTGCGATGGCCTCTTGGTGGTGGCCGTCGATTTCTAGATGGAACTCACCGGCGGCGACCAACTGAGTGATCAGTGTCGGGCCGCGCCTGACATGGATTTGTTGCTGGCCTATCTTGGTTGCAAGCTCGATGCCTTTGGATTCGCCGTAATAATCGAGCAGTGCCGCCAACCAGTCGAACGACTCGTCGTCGAGCGCCATCTTGCCCGACCACTTTGGGTGCGCCAGAGCTTCAATGGAATTGGGCGCGTCGTTTCGGCTGAGCATATTGGTGTTATAAATAAATACCAAGGGGGTGGCGAAGATACCGTTTAAGTATCCTTCTTTGTCGTAGAAACTTTCGCGCAGCTGAGTGCGAAGAGGCGTTCGGTAGCGCATGATAGCGCCGGCCTTTCTCAAAGTATTGACGGTCATGCTGCGGGTGTTGAAGACATCATACTGAAACGATTTGGCTCGATATTCGGTCAAGACCTTGTTTAGCAACGCGCCGCCGCCGCCGGTTAGCGCGTTAACGTTGAGAAAGGGATACTGCGCTTCGAATGCATTGATCAGATCCTGCGCAAACAGGCGATTCATAGCCACGTACCACGTCACCGCTCCCTCTTTTTTCGCCCCGGTCACGAGCCGGGCATGTCGTTCCGCCTCGGGTAACTGATTGATTGCGTCGAGAAGTTTTTCTTCGGATTGTGCCCAGACAAGGGCGGCGCATGAGAGAACCCAAACGAGTGCCAGCAGTAAGCAGCATCGTCGAATCATCGATAGCATGGTAGTCTCCTCCGACATCATCTATCCCGACACGAACCGCCTCCGCGGGAGTGTAAACTGACACTGAGACCAGCGGTCAAAGCCCATACAGGGTCTTCGCGTTATCACCAAGGATCTTATCGATGGACGCGGCTGGGATCTTCCCGTCTGCTTTGAGCTTTCTCAGCGCGTTGATCTCTGAAGCAGTATCGTTATGCCCGTAGTCCGTTCCTATAACCAGATTTTCGTCTCCCACGTGTTCGAGAATGTAAGGCAGGTCATCGCTCGTCTGGCATGCGACATAGATACGATTCTCCTTGAGGAGGTCTTTGTCGGACCAAGAGTTCCCTCGCCTGCGGTACCCGATCTCCATATGATTCATGACGTAGGGCAGCCACTCTGCGCTGAGTTCGACAAAAGCCCAACGCAAGTCTGGAAACCTTTGCGGTAGCCGGCTGGTGATAAGGCTGGCGAAGAGGTTGATCGGGCCGAATTTGAACTGCGCGAGGCTTGCGCCCCGGCCGAAGATGTCAAACATCTCCAAGTTACCCTGCGAGGCATGCACACATATAGGCATTCTCAATCGACTTGCCTCTTCGTACACAGGAAAAAAGTATGGGTCGATGGGAAGCTTTTCCCCTTCGACTCCGCGTATGAAAACACCGCAAGCACCGTTCTTCTTGCCGAAGTTTAACTCCTCGATGGCCTTGTCAATGTAGTGCAGCGGAGGAATTACGACCCACCGCAGTCGACCCTTGCCCGCCTTCCAAATATCCGCGAGCCAACGGTTGTAACTCCTGCATAGCGCCGTATCCACATGGGGCAAGGGTGTGAGGGTTCTGAGAAACAGGCTTGGGTAAAGGACCTGGTTGTCGATTCCGAGATCATCCATATGGACAAGCCGTGCTTCTATGTCCGCCGCCTCGCGTCTCTCCTTGGCGATGTCAAAACCGATGTTGCCATCCTTCGCGAAAACCCGACCGCCGATCATCCAATACTCGCTAGCCGACCGGCCGGACGGCCTTTGCGCGGAGTCTTTAAACACCATCACGCGGGGCGCAAAAGCCCTGTCGGTTTCATCCATGTACTCCCACGTTCTTTCCCATTCTACGACGTGCGCGTCAGCATCAATTACCGCCATCGGCATGCTCCTTCTTGCCTAGGAATTTTGCAGCTACACTGTTAGAACCGCGCGCCCCGTGCTGTCAAGCGGCACTCGGAGCGGTGAGATGTCAAGGTAACGGTGAACTATGCGGGAACCTATGGAGGAAGCAAGAATTAATCTCTCTTACAGTAACAGACAAACCGGCGTGATGGGGTAGTATGCAGTTATGGAAACCATCGAAGTATTGGTGTTGCCGCACGTCTCGGATGATGTGCTGCGCCGAATTGAAAATGTCGACAGTCGGGTCAAAATTATTGACGCCAGGGGGTGGTTTGACATCGAGCTTCGCGCCACTTGGCCGCAGTGGACCGTGGATCGTTATCTCGGCACGAGGAAGTACCCGAAAACCAGCCTAGCCGAACGTAACCTCGCTCTCGCATCGGCCGAGATCGCGCTTACTGGTTGGCCACCGCTGAAAGATTTGAGAGCGCGCGCGCCGCGGCTGAAGTGGGTCCATCAACTTCCCGCGGGAGCCAGCAATTTTCTCAATACCGACATTTGGGGCTCTGATGTTCTGGTCACCACCTCGCGCGGCCTAACGAACCGCCGGCCCATGGCGGAGTACGTGTTGGCGTGTTTTCTTCACTTCGCGCGCGGCCTTCATCGAAGCTACCGGGACCAGAGGCGCCATCTTTTCGATCACCCGACTTACGATCCCGTAATCATCCGGGACAAAACGGTGTGCGTGGTCGGCGCGGGCGGCATCGGCCAGGAGGCGGCAAAGCTTTGCTCGGCAGCGGGCATGCGCGTGGTCGGTACCCGCCGCCGGGTGAACCCGGCCGCTACGCTGCCGCCGAGCTTCGCAAAATTGGAACCCTCACACCTTCTGCATAGTCTTCTCGCCGAGAGCGAATTCGTAGCAGTGTGTTGTCCCTGGACAAAGGAAACGAATCATCTAATCGGCCCATCGGCTTTCGCGGCAATGAAATCAGGAACGGTTTTGGTCAGCATCGCGCGCGGTGAGATCATCGATGAAGAGGCCCTGCTCCGGGCGTTGACCGACGGAAAGCTTCGCGGCGTCGCGCTTGACGTTTACGTCGGCGAATTCGAGCACCCGCCCGACCGACGTCTGTGGGACGACGAGCGCGTCGTTATCACGCCGCACGTATCGGCGGCAACCGACATCTCCGAACACGGCGGGGTGAAGTTGTTCTGTGAAAACCTGGCTCGTTACCTAGCAGGCCTGCCGCTGGAAAACGTCATCGACTGGGAGCGTGGATATTAAACCCGGATTCCGCAGTTGAACCTAGCTACCGCGACAGCGAGCGGCGAACCTGAAGTAGCGAAGACACCCAAGCATGCAGTTTCGAAGTCATTTTCGCCCTTTTCGCTGTGAATGGTTATGGAGTTTTTGGCAGGGCACACGCACCGCTGATCGACGTCCGGTCAGAGGCAGAATCTATTGGCTTCGCTATGAAAGGTTTGCTCCTCGCCTCCGCATCAGGGCCAAACAGCGGAATCCGGGCTAAAGAGCAGTTTTCCCGACAGAGGTTCGACACGGAAAAAAATCGGCGAACAACGAAAGCGGAAAAGATGAAAACGGGAAGCTCGAATGTCAGAAAGGGGCAAAAGGGGAACTTACATCGTTCAACTGGATCATTATAGATGAAAGGCGCTTCTAGGAGTCTATTCCGAACGAACTGAGCGCATTCCTCGCGTCCAGGTGCTTGTATATCTTTCACAACGCCGCTGCAAGCCAGATCCGGAATCCTCTCCTCAGCGAGATGGAAGAGGCCCGGGTCCGGAGAGTTTTTTAAAGAGATCCACGATAGCGGGATCACGCGGAAGCCCCGCAACCGTCTTGTGTTGCTCATCGGGCATCAGAGGCGTGGCCTCTTCGCCTGTGAACTTCTGGTATTCTTTCTGGAATTCCGGATCCTTAAAGGTTCTTACGATTGCGTCCTTTAGAATCTGCACCTTGTCTCTCGCCGTTCCCGGAGGGACGACTAAAGGCGACCCTACCATGGCGAACCTGCGGTACATATCCAGAAGCTTACGCTCGCTTTCCGATTTTGCAAAACTCTCAAGTTCCGGCAGCTTGGCAAACAGAGGGTGGGGAAAGGTTTGCCCTTTTGGCGCTTCAAGAATAGCGTGGAAATCGACCAACTCTTTTTCGATCCAATCGGAGGCGCGACGTACAATAGTGTCTGGTATGTTGGCCCTCGCATCCACCTCTCCGCTCATCAGGGCAATATCCACTTCCTTACCACTGTATCCCGTAATAAACTTCGGCTCCTTCATACCCAACAGATAGGCAAAGATTCGGCCGGAGTTATAGACAATGTGACCCACCGATTGTGCTCCGATGCGCACGCCTGAGGTCGCCCGCAGCTTTTCCAAACTGTCGAGACCAGCTTTCTTGTTGGTCACGAAAACATACTGGACACCGCTATAGGGCGAACCCAAATAGATAAATTTATCAAGGTCATATAGAACTCCGCTTTCGCCGAGAATCGCACCGGGCACCAGCGCCGACGTCATAGCGCCCAGTATAAGTCCGTCGGCTGAAGCCCCTGTATGAAATACGTGGTTCGCGGCTTTTCGGCCTCCTCCGCCCGGCATGTATTCGACCACAATGTTCGGATTTCCAGGAATATGTTTCTTGAAGTGGTTGATAATGGATTTGATCCGCATATCTCCCGTACCGCCCGGACTGGAACCATAAACTAGCGTGATCGTCTTGCCTCGATAATAAGGAGTTTGCGATGCGGCGAATGCAGGCACAAAAAGGCAGATCAGAAAACCTGCAAAGATGGTCTTGAAAACAAACCTAGGATTTTTCTTCGGCATCATTATACTTTCTCCATCTGCTTCAAGTTGTCGTTGCACCCTGTTGGCCTGCGATTCGGTGATCCTGGTTCTCGTGCTTTGATGATCGTGCTGAAAGGTGCGCCAGGAACGTAGTTGCGTGTAGCAAACTGGGATCTTATCGTCAAGGAGAGCCTTTGAAGACGCTTGACCTTTCAGTTACGGATGGCGTAACAAATCGTAACGCGTGATGTGTCGGACCTGTCGCCTGCTTTCACGAGACATATTTGACTCGCCCTCTTCATTGCAGTAGTAAATCGGCTACAGCAATCCTAATGCTTAACGGAGGTCCGATGGACGCTGATCGTAAATTGGAGGTTTCGCCAGAAAACAGCGCCTTAGTCATCGTCGACATGCAGGCCGAAGGATGCGAGCGGCATGGTCCAACGTTAAAGCCAATCATAAAGAACATCCGTGGTCTCTTGGACCGGTTCAGGGATGCGAAAGGAAACATTGTTCACGTTCAGTCAGTTCGCGAAAAGAATCATCCGGAATTTACCGTGTTCGGGAAAGAGTACTCTTTGATCGAAAACACTCCGGCCGTTGAGTTCATCGAGGAGCTGAAGCCATTGCCGGATGAAATAGTGGTGCAGAAATTCTCGCATGATTGCTTCTATCAAACGACGATGGAACAACAGCTCCGAAGGTTGGATCTCCGGCCGTGTCGGGACCAGATCATTGTAACAGGGATCGGTTCGAACAACTGCGTCTATCATGCCGTCATAGGATTTCATGTCAGAAATTTTTTCGTGATCGTCCCGGAAGATTGTATCCACGCGAGCCGCGCCGACGGTCAACAATTCGCGCTGACTCAGTTTCGCTCCTCCGCGTACAATTTTAATGTCACCGTCAGCCGTTCCACAGAGATCCTTATTCAGTCTTCAATGAGGCAACGAGCTTCCGCGTAAGTCGGCCGCCCATGGCTGCTTGTTTCTTCCCTACTCGACCGCAGCATTGGATTAGCCGGTCGGGAATCCGTGGGTCGAGATATCCATGTTGTTGCCGTCGGGATCGGTGCCGCGAAGATCTGCGAAGGACCGCTTGCCGGCACGCGAAGCGGGCTTCGACAGCCCCCATTTCTCAAATCGCGCGAGCAGCCTCTCTGCCTCTTCCGGAGCGACATCGAAGCCGATATGGTTGAGCCCGCTCGGCTTTCCTTCGGCACGGTTCGGTATCAGCGTCAGGTTAAAATATCCATCGCTCAGATAGATCGCCTCTCCCTTTGGATTCGGCACGCGCCGCATCTCGAACACCTGCTCGTAGAAGCGTGCCAGGCGCTCCGGATCCAGCGTGACAATCGTCAATCGACGAAGCTTCGGCATGCCCCCTCCTACTTGTACGGCTTCGCTGGCCGACCTTGCGCCCGCTAGTTTGCTGATACTTTCCGGCGCCGCATCTCCTCGATGCTCCTCGTGCACGGCATGCGGCTTCTCCGCTCGCGCGGATCTCCCCTAAATTGGTTTCCCTGTTGCCCCGAGGCTATCGCGTACCTATAACGTTG
>DATACQ010000456.1:0-2101 GCA_036258955.1 Binatia bacterium | reverse complement strand
CGCCAAACGGCCCTTCGGGTTTGGTCTGCCCCGGTAGAGCCTCACCTTCAATGACGATCTCAGCATCGGCGGGGATCGGAAACCCGGTGTACGGGCCTTTGACGACTTCCACCGGTTCGCCGCGAATGCCGCCGGCAAAATCATATTCAGAAATTCCACTGGGCAACGGGCTTGCAGATAATAGGTAGAGAAGCGGATCCTGACCGCACACGATCGCAAACTTTGCCGGTTGTCCGCGCTCAAAATACTTGTCGCGATGAATACGGCCGTGTTTGCCTTCTGTGATCTGGCAGCCGATGGTTTTTTCATCATAGACCTGGCAACGGTAAGCGCCAAAATTGTACCACTCGGCATCGGGGTCTTTGGTAATGCACATATCGGCCGTACCAATGTAGCGATGGGTGTCCGCTTGATGATGCACCGGCACCGGGAGCTTGAGGACATCGGCCTTGTCGCCTTCAAGGACATTGTCGAAGATCGGACCGCTCTTGACCAATCTCGGCTTGATGAGCTTCATCTCCGTCATCCGGTGATGATAAGCTTTGACGATATCGGCCTTGTGCTCGTATTCCAGCGGCAAACCCAGCGTCAGTGCCACGCGCTTGATCGTCGAAAACTGCCCATAGAGAGTACGATAACCCTTTGGATAGCCGGGCACTTCGTCAAAAAGAATCGCCGGCGCTTTGCCTTTGCCGGTCTCCGTCAGCATCTGAGTGATGGCTCCCATTTCCCGGTCCCAGTGTGCGCCTTTCACCCGTTCGAGCTCACCGAGCTTCTCCACTTGGCTCAGCCAATCGCGCAACCCCCGATAGCTCACCGTGCTCTCTGCAACCGTGGCTTGTTCCGGTCGTGCCATGCATTCCTCCTGGAAAGATCGTCTTCGTATAGCTTGCGCTCACCATACGTTTGGCCCCTGACCATGTCAAGAAACTGATTCACTCCCGGTGCTAGCCGGTACTGAATCATCCTGAGCGGAACGCGAAGAATCTCGTCTCACGAGCTTCAGCTCGCAGTGAGTCACCCTGAGCGAATGCGAAGGGTCTCGCCTTACGAGATTCTTCGGTTGCGTCTCGCAATGACGTTACGTCTCAGTCTTTTTTCCGAAATCGGAATTTTTGAACAAACGTGCGGTGGGTCAATCAGCGAGTTGAAACTGACTTTCACGTGCCGACTGCAGTGTCTTGTCTCGACTTGGACCAAATGTTAAGAGAGAGCGCTTATTTTTCACGTATAGCGCTGTATACAACGGTACGCGAGGCAACAGGTGGAAACATCAACTTATAATCGCGAACTTCGGGCCGTCGGGCAGGCGCTGGAAGCCCGGGGCATTTCAACGTTCGAGCTAAAAACCCGGCCGGGACAATACGTCGTCAGCGGCAAGCCGGATAAACCGGCTTCGTTGGTCGATGCACTGCGGCAGTTACACAACAACAACTGGCGGCGCTGCGAGCGCACTCTCACCTTCACGCCGGAACATGTCAATACGCTAGAGATCAAAGGAAAGACGCGCCGCCGGGCACCCGGACGGCTTCCAGACTTCTACAATGTCTCGAACATTCTGCGAACCATCGGTGCGTATCTCGACGGAAAAAGTGCGCGGCTCGTCGAAATCCAAAAGCGGCCGTTGAGCTTGACGCTTCTATATAAAAGGAGCGGCGGCTATCCGGAGGTGGAAGACCGGACCATTGTCTCGTTTTATGAGACTTTTATCGAGCTTCATGGAAAGCGCGCCCGTTTTAACAAATTGTAGCCGGTAATGGTCGGGAGTCTTTGAGCCAGGACTCCCGACCCCCTTGATTGTGAGGAATTCACGCCAGGCGGCCAGTCCTGGAAATCCGACGCGTCAACGTAAGGCTGATCTGCGGAAGGCTGGCGCATACCAGCTTGGCCGCACCGTTAGTAGTGAGTTTCCTCAAAGCCGGCGCCGGTTATGCAATCTTCTACTGGATCAAGCGATTGCGCGCTGATCGGCGGATCTAGAACACTCGTAGGAGTGTTAGCGGCCGATTCTTTTTCGCTCATTGGCGATGTAATCGACCATGATGTAGTTGCCAAACTAGTCGAGTGAGCTCCCGTTAGTGGCATAAGGCTATCCTGTTAT
>DATACQ010000455.1:0-6759 GCA_036258955.1 Binatia bacterium | reverse complement strand
ACGAACTCCTACTCTGCGCAGCTGGTCGGCGATGACCTGGCATACTTCGCGAGCTTTGGGGTAGCGGTCGGGCGCGAGGTAAAGTTTGACGTCGAGGCCGTTCGGATAACCCGCCTTCGCTAGAAGTTCTTTCGCTTTTTTTAGATCGAGCGGGTGTCTTTTCAGCTTTGGATCGGCTCCGATAACGTTTGAAGCGACGGGTCCATCCATGACGTAGCCGTTGCCCTCGTATACGTGCTTGATAATAACCGAGGGGTCGATCGCATAATTGAAGGCCTGACGCACGAGCTTGTTGTCGAATGGCTTGAAAAGCGGGCTAAGCACGAGAAAATACATACGTTGCCCCTGCGCTCTTTCAATCCGCGTCTGCGGGCTTTTCTCTATGCGCGCGATCTCTTCCACCGGAACATTGTTGATGACATCGCCTTGTCCAGCCAGCAAACCCGAAACGCGAGCCGCATCTTCCGGAACTTTTCGCGTCAGGATTTCTTTAATCGCCGCTTTGCCTCGCCAGTAGTCGTCATTGCGAGTCAATACGAGCTGGCCATCGCGCTGCCAACTGACGAACTTGTACGGGCCGGTCCCGGTGGGATGTTGATCGACATCGCTGCCGTACTTATCAGCCGCTGCTTTGCTCAGGATATTCCGATTGTTCAATCGTTCGATCATCATCGCCGTCGGTTGCTTGGTTGTTAAGATCAGCGTGTAGTCGTCGGCTGCGGTCATTTCGGCAATATCGCTCAAGGCATACCGCTGCGGGCTTTTCTTGTCGGCCAGGAGCCGTTGATAGGAGTGGATCACATCCTTCACCGTAAACGGCGAGCCATCATGAAACCGCACTCCTTTTCTTAGATTGAACACCCACCTCTTGCCTTGAAACTCCCACGATTCGGCGAGCACGCCGGCATAGCCCATCTTCTCGTAATCGACTTCAACGAGAGATTCGGCCATATGGTTCCAGATGCCGTATTCAGGACTCGACGAATAAGCGTAAGGGTGGAGAGAGCTCAAGCTCACGCTTGTTAGGATCGTCAAGCGATCCGCGGAAGCCGAGTAGCTGAGACGTGGAAAGGATGCGGTTGAGAGAAAACCCGCGCCTAATAACGCGGTTTGTTTTAGAAATTCCCGCCGGTTGACTCCGTTATGGTCCGAGCGCATAGATCACCTCCCTGCAATTGAGATCGGTTATTTTTCCGCGCAAGCCATTCTACGAAGCTTCTAAATTCGTTACCTCCTCGTTGCAGTACAGTTCACTATGAATAAGCCTGTGCAAACGGAGATCAGGTCAATCAAACAGTTTCGGATGCCGCTTTTGCGGGCATGCCAAAGACACGCAACGTTTACGATGTTCTAGTCCACACGACTAGTGTCCTGTACCAGAAGTTCGCGGGATACTCCGCTACATTCCGTCAAAAAGGTCTCCCCTTCCCCTCTTTCAACAGAGGGCTAGGAGCCACGGAGAATAATCCCCCTTTAAAAAGGGGGGAAGAGGGGGATTTCGAATCCGGCTTCAGCCCGCTGCCATCGTTGGAGTTCTTCAAGGAATTTCAGAAACGTCACACTAACGAATCGTCATATCCACGGCCAGGATTTTTTCGTCCGGCCGGGGCTTCCAGTTTACGTTCCGCGCGACGCCGTAAATCTCCGCCAGCGTGTAGAGCGGCACGAACGGCACATCCTCCATCAATATACGCCCGGCTTGCTGCAACAGCGCGACCCGCTTTTTCGGATCGCCGGTTTTCTGCTCCTCATCGATGAGCTTGTCGAACTCCGGGTTCTTATACTGTATGCGCGGGGTCACCCCGGAACGGTAGTACTGATCGTAAACCGTGTCGGCATCGGCTGCCGGTCGACCAACGTAGTAGAACGGCAGCTTACCGCCGTTGACGCCCTCTTTACCCCAAAAGATAACAAACTCCTGGGATACCAGCTCAACTCTAACGCCGGCTTTCGCTAGCTGGTCGGCAATCACCTGGCAAACTTCTTTGGCTTTGGGATATCGGTCCGGTGAGAAGTAGAGCGCAATGTCCAGTCCTTGCGTGTAACCGGCTTTGTTGAGAAGTTCCTTGGCCTTGTTGATGTCCAGCGGATAGCGCTTCATCTTGGGATCGAACCCGATAACGTTAGAGCCCAAGGGCCCGTTCATTACGTAGCCGTTGCCCTCGTAAATGTGCTTAATGATGGCCGTTGGATCGACCGCATAATTGATCGCCTGGCGCACGAGTTTGTTATCGAAGGGCTTGTGAGTCACGTTCATGGCGAGGAAATACATGCGCACGCCTTCAACTTTTTCGGCACGCACCCGCGGGTGATTGGCAAACCGGGACAACTCCTCCACCGGAACATTATTGGTCACATCTCCCTGCCCCGCCAAGAGCCCCGCCACACGGCCGGCATCTTCTTTGACCCTGCGCAGAACGATTTCCCTGATCGCTGCCTTTGTCCCCCAATAATTGTCATTGCGCGTCATGACGAGATTGCCGTCACGTTGCCAGCTGACAAATTTGTAGGGACCGGTACCCACCGGATTCTGATCCGCCTGCTCGCCGTGTTTGTCCGCGGCGGTTTTGCTGACAATGAAACGGTTCTGCAGGCGATCGAGAAAAACCGCGTTGGGCACTTCCGTGGTGAAAGCCACCGTGTGATCGTCCAGCGCCTGCATTTCCGTGAGATCACGGAAGTTGTCTTTCTGCAGGCTTTGCTTGTCGTTCTTCATCCGGTTGATCGAATGAATGACGTCATTAGAGGTGAACGGGCTGCCGTCATGAAAACGCACGTTCTTGCGCAGTTTGAAAATCCATTTTTTGCCCTGAAATTCCCATGAGTCGGCGAGCACACCGAAATAATCGCGCTTGGCGTAGTTCACTTCCACCAACGGTTCGATCATGTTATTCCAGATGCCGTATTGCGGGCTCGAACTGTGGGCATACGGATGAAGCGTATCCAGGCCGATACTGCTCAAGATCGTGAGCCGTTCTTTGGAAGCCGCGTAGCTGGCCCGGGTTGACGACCCTCCAAGTAAAAGGCCCATGGTCGTGAGCGCGCTTTGTTTTAAGAAATCTCGCCTGCCGCCTCGATTCACAGCCATTAAACCTCCTGGTAATGCATGAATACTTCAAAAACACACGATGCTAGCTGCTCATTTCCCAAGCCCGCATTATTCATGCTACGAGGAAAATGTCGACAGAGTGCAAGTCCGGCCCGTGGAATAAGCCTCGTAGAGAGCGGAAGGAGTAAAATGTTACGCCGACTCATGCAGTGCTTGGCCATCAGTGTGTTTCCTCTCGATGATTGCGATAATCATCAAGTCCGCCGTCCTCCTCAAGGTACAACTCTATTGGCCGCGCTCGGAGAGGCTTGCTCCGCCGGACGTGATACACTGAATTATCCGGGCTAATAACGGCAATCCACAGCCGTGTAAACGACCTACTATTTTATCCCCATCTCCCAAGCAAGTATTTTTTCATCCGGCCGTTTCTTCCATGTAAGGTTTCTCGCCGCACCGTAGATGTCCGCGAGGTTGTACAGTGGCACGAACAGCGCTTCGTCCATAATGAACTTGCCCGCTTGCTGCAACAGGGCCACGCGTTTTTTAGTGTCAGGAGTCTTCTGCTGCTCTTCGATAATCTTGTCAAGCTTGGGGTTGCTGTAGTTGGTTCGCTTGGTGGTGCCGGTGCGGAAGTATTGGTCGTACAGCGTATCCGCATCGGTCAGTGAACCGCGCCCGATATAGTAGAACGGCAGCTTACCTCCGTTCACGCCTTCTTTATCCCAAAACAAGGCCCACTCCTGTGAGATCAACTCGACCCTGAAACCGCCCTTGACCATCTGCGCGGCGATCACCTGGCATACTTCCTTATCTTTGGGGTAGCGCCCCGCCGAATAATACAGCTGCACGTCGCAGCCGTTAGGATAGCCTGCTTGCGCCAGTAGCTCCCTTGCCTTCTTGGGATCGTAGGGATAGCGCGTATGCTTTGGGTCGGCGCCGATGACGTTGGCGCCCACCGGCCCGTTAGATGGATAGCCGATGCCGTCAAAAATATTCTTCACAATGGAAGGCGCGTCTACAGAATAATTCACTGCCTGGCGCACGAGTTTATTGTCGAACGGCTTGAATGCGAAGTTCATCGCCAAAAAGAACATGCGCAGCCCTTCGACCTGATCGATTCTCACCCGAGGGTGATTTTTCAAACGCGCGACTTCGTGCACGGGTATGTTATTCGTAAAATCCGCCTGGCCGGCCTCGAGGGCAGCGAGACGCGCGGCGTCTTCGGTGACTTTGCGAAAGATCACCTCTTTGATCGCCGCCTTACCTCCCCAGTAATCGTCGTTGCGGGTAAAGACCATGTTCCCCCCGCGCTGGTAACTGACAAATTTATAGGGGCCGGTACCGACCAGATTCTGGTACCAGGGATCGCCCGCCTTCTCGACGGCTTCCTTATTAATAATAAAACGGTTCTCCAGCCGATCTAAAAACACCGCCAGTGGTTGTTTGGTTACCATCACGACGGTGTGATCGTCGGGAACCTGTATTTCTGTTACATCTTTGAAATTGGGCGCCTGGAGGCTTCCCCCTTTTGTATCGCGCATCTTTTCAATCGAGAACGCCACGTCTTTGCCCGTCAACGGCGCGCCGTTATGAAATTTAACCCCTTTCCTGAGCTTAAAGATCCATTTGTTGCCTTGAAACTGCCACGACTCGGCAAGCACGCCGACGTAATCTTTTTTATCATAATCGAGTTCTATCAATGGCTCGATGACATGCTGCCAGTTCCCATAGATGGGGCTAGAACTGTGATTATACGGATGAGCCGAATCAGCTACGCTCGAGTGATAAATTGTCACTCGCTCTCTGGAAGCGGCGAATGCGTCCCGCGCGCCGTAACGTCCAACCATTGCCGCAGCGCCCAACGTGGCGCTTCCTCTTAAAAACGTCCGTCTGGTCATCCCGCCTGTACTCTTGGACATAGTTCCTCCTGCGTTTTAGCTCAGTTACCGCCGACTGGCCGAATTATTCACGCCTTGAAAAACACTGACCGACTTAACGCCACGGCCGTCTACCCTATCTCTGCCGGCGTAACTTAGGATCGAAGACATCTCTCAATCCATCACCGAGCAAGTTGATGCCAAAGACCGTTATGAAAATAGCCAGACCGGGAAAGATCGTCAGCCAGGGAGCGCGATTAATGTAGCTTCGGCCTTCGCTCAGCATCGAGCCCCAGGTGGCGATATGGGCGGGAACGCCCAGCCCCAGAAAGCTCAAGCTCGCTTCCGAGATGATGACCACTGCCATGGCGAAGGTTGCAATGACGGTGATGCTCGAAAGTGTATTGGGCACGACGTGGCGCGAGAGAACATAAAAGTCTCTGCCGCCTAGGGCCTTGGCCGCGGTGACGAAATCGCGTTCCTTCAATGAAAGCACTTCGCCGCGTACGACTCGGCAATACTGCACCCACCGGCTCAGCATAAGCGCAAAGATCAGGTTGAAAAGCCCCTGCCCCAGGAAGGCCATAATGGCTATAGCGATGAGCAGAAAAGGAAAGGCCAAAAAGATTTCTGATATTTTGCTTACAATCTCATCGGTGGCGTTGCCGAAATAGCCCGACACCGCGCCAAGGGCGCAGCCGACGAAACCAGCCAAAATAACGGTGGCCGTTCCGACCAGCAGCGAGATCTGCGAGCCGTAGATAATCCGGCTCAACATGTCGCGACCGAGGTTATCTGTCCCCAACAGGTACGCCGGCGAACCGCTATCCATCCAGCGCGGCGGTTTGAGCCGATCCTCCAAAATCTGCGCCTGCGGATCATGCGGCGCCAGCCATGGCGCGCCTACGCCGCACACGAAAAGCACGGCGAGAATCGCGCCACCCACCCAGATTTTGACGAAGCGGGTAGCAAACATTAGTACTCAATCCCGCGGCCGATTTTAGCAGGGCCGTCCGTCCAACAACAAGCCGCCTTCTTCATAGTATTCCGCCACGCCGCGGTCAAGCAGCCGGCTCGCTATGAGAATTTGATTCGCGGATCGATCCAGCTATAGAGCAAATCAACGAATAAGTTCACGACAAAATACATTATGGCAAAAAACAGGATCAGCACCTGGGTCAGCTTGTAGTCGCGGGCCGAGATCGATTGAATCAACAGGTCACCGATGCCCGGATACGAAAAAACCGTCTCGGTAATAACCGAGCCATTCAGCAACGCGCCGAGTTGCAACCCGAGGATGGTAACAATCGTGATCATTGCGTTCCTTAGAATATGCCGCCAGATCACCACCTTTTCGCTGAGCCCTTTGGCCCGTGCGGTGGTAACATAATCCTGGCGCATGACTTCGAGGACGCTCGAGCGCGTGATCCGGGTAACGATGGCAGCGAGCCCCGTGCCCAAAGTGACAGCCGGCATCAGAAGGTGTTGAAACGCGCTCCAGAAGGCGGGGAAATTACCGGTGATCAAGCTGTCGACCAGATAAAGCCGGGTGATGGGTTGCACCTGGATGCCATATTCGATCCTGCCGGCGACCGGGAGCAGATTCCATTGTCCGCCCAAAAAGTAAATGAGCATGATGCCGAGCCAGAAGTTGGGCAACGAAACTCCGATCAAGGCCACCGCCGTGCCGGTATGGTCCAAAAGCGAGTCATGCCTGATCGCGGAATAGACGCCGATCGGAAGCGAAATGAGAATCGCGACGAGAAGGCTCGCAAACGCCAGCTCGATCGTCGCGGGAAGGCGCTCTTTGACCAGTTTCGTAACGGGCTCGCC
>DATACQ010000454.1:0-4263 GCA_036258955.1 Binatia bacterium | reverse complement strand
GAAGGAGTGGTAAACCCCGAAGATCGTGACCGGCAAATGCCAGACAATCAAAGAAGATGGCTTGCACCGGTATGTTCAGCGCAACGGCCTCGATGTCACGCGCGCGGGTCAGATGCATGCGCGCCTGAAGTTTTTGAAAATTCGATCTTCCCATCTCATCCAGGGCGACGATCTCACCGTCGATTATGAAGCGTTCGAATGGTAAATGTTTGAGCGCATCTGTGAGTTCCGGGTAGCGGTTGCTGATGACGGTTTGATTGCGCCCGTACAGCTCGACCTGATCTCCATTACGTTCCGCTAAAACACGCACCCCGTCGTACTTAATTTCAAAAAGCCATTCAGGTGCTGAAAAAGCTTGCGCCTGCAAGCTGGCAAGCATCAACGGTTGATCTGATGCGGAAAAGCTCTGGGCGGGCGCCTCTAGCCGGCGCAACCTCTGAGTCATTTCTGAAAGTTTGCCCGGCACATCCGCGATTTCTTCCAGCGCAAGACCGGAGAGCACGGAACGCGGATAGCTTTCCGTGATCTCGGCACTGCCGGCAAAACCATCGGCTTTCTTCATGAGGAGCCAAGTTGTTTCTTCCTTCGGCAGGCGTATAAGCGTCCAAAGGCCGCGCATCTTATAGCCGTAGAATTCAATTTCGAGATGGCCGCTCTTCAGCTGCTCGAGCGGATCACCCGCTTTCGCCCACCGGTAGCGCCCACGGTCCCAGACGATCACCGGCCCGGCACCATAATTGCCCCGCGGAATGACCCCTTCGAAGTTTGCATAATCGATCGGATGATCTTCCACTTGAAGCGCCAACCGTTTTTCGTCGGGATCTACTGACGGTCCTCTTGGCACTGCCCAGCTCTTGAGCACGCCGTCCATTTCCAGGCGGAGATCATAATGGAGCCGACGCGCGCTGTGTTTCTGAATGACAAACCGACAGCCGGGCGCGGCAGTACCTGCGGCGAACGGCTCGGGAGTTCGCTCCGGATCGCGTTTTTGTCTATAACGGGAGAGTGGGGAAGTTGCTTCCACCCTTTGAAAATAGCCCATGGCCCAAAGGGGATCAAATTTGCTACACTGACTCAGGAGGTGGTTTATGCCCCCGCGTTCACTCGGCTCAGGAACCATATCTTTCGGCCTGGTTTCTATTCCCGTAAAGCTTTACACTGCGGCATCTTCGCAGTCGCCGAGCTTTAATCTCCTGCACGCGAAATGTGGCAATCGTATCCGCCAGCAGCGCTTGTGCCCTGTTTGCAACGACGTCGTCGAGCGTGACGATTTGGTCAGAGGTTACGAGTTCGCCAAAGATCAATACGTCCGGATCAACGACGACGAGCTGAAGGCGCTCGAAGGCGAAGCTTCTAAAGCAATAGAGATCTCCGAGTTCGTTCCGCTTTCTACCGTCGATCCGGTTTACTTCGAAAAGAGCTATTATCTCGGTCCTGATAAGGGCGGCGAGAAACCGTATCGACTTCTTGCCGAAGCCATGGCCCAGGCCGGCAAGGTTGCGCTCGCTAAATTCGTCATGCGCGGCCGGGAAAATCTTGTTCTGCTCAGGTCTTCTCAAAACGGCTTGATGCTTCACGCGATGTATTTCGCCGACGAGGTAAAGGATTTCGGCGAGATTGATAAGGGCGAATCAGCAAAAATCAGCGGCGCCGAAACGAATCTTGCGATGCGCCTGATCGACGAACTGTCGAATGACCAATTCAAGCCAGAGCAGTACGACGATGAGTATCGACAGCGTGTTCTGGATCTGGTCAATTCAAAGGCGGAGGGAAAAGAGATTACGATTGCAGAGCCGGTAGTGCAACGCGCGCAGGTCATCGATTTGATGGCGGCCTTAAAAGAAAGTTTAGGCAAGACAGAGCCGAAAGAGAAAAAGCCTGCGGTTCGTGCAAGAGCTAGCGAGCCGGAAAAAGCGAAGAAAAGAGCGCAATCTTCGAAGAGATGAGACTTTTTACCACCAGCGAGGTGGCGAAGATATTGAATCTCCGGGACAGCCGGATCCGTTCATTCGTGCGGGCGGGATTTCTCGCACCCGCGCGCGGCAACAAAAAGAGTCTGCAGTTCACGTTCCAGGACGTGCTCTTTCTAAAGACAGCCAAGGGGCTCCTCGATTCACACGTGCCATCGAAGCGGGTCGTGCGTATGCTCTCTTCGCTCAAGCGCCAGCTCGCCAAGGATCGGCATCTCGCGAGCGTCAGGATTTACGCGGACGGTGAGCGCGTGATCGCCTGGGATGGAAAGACGCGTTGGCAGCCCGACTCGGGGCAGTTTCTGTTCAACTTCGATGCTCGCAGCGTGATGCAAAGGGTAAAGGTTTCCTTGCCCGCTCCGAAGCCGGCAAAAGAAGAGCTGAATGCAGATAACTGGTTCAATCTAGCGTTGGAGTTGGAAAACTCGTCCGCCAAGGAAGCACAGCAAGCCTATCATCGGGCGCTGGAACTCGCCCCCCACATGGCCGCGGCTCATCTAAATTTGGGCAAGCTTTACCACGATGCCAAAGAGATAAAGAAAGCTGAAGCGCACTATCAGGCCGCCATTGCGAGCGCGCCGGAGGACCCTGCGCCGCTTTTCAATCTCGGCGTGCTGATGGAAGATACCAAACAACCTCAGAAGGCTATCGCCGCTTATCGCGCAGCGCTCAGGGTGGACCCTTCGTACGCCGATGCCCATTACAATCTAGGTCTTGTGCTCGATCGTCTCGGAAACAAATCCGAGGCATTTTCGCATTTGCGGGCCGCCCGGAAAATCTATTTGGGGAAATAGGCCCGTGAACGTCCGACTTTATCTCTCTTGGGTACAGCCCTTTATGCTTGGATAGCTCCCGCTGAATTTACTCTCTCCTGTTTTCTCGCTAATCAACTTTGTCTGCGCAACTTCCTCGCTCTGGGAGTCTTGAAGGCGTGCCGGGCTGCATTCGAGTGGCATGTACCTTGCGGGGGCTGTTCTAATGAGAGAACTGTAAGGGATGAAACATGGATCAAGATTCCGGCAATATTGCTGAAGCAAAGACCACCTGCGCCTGTAATCACCCCACGCATTTCCTGGGCCGCTGCCAGGTGGAAATAAATTCTTCAGATAAGCTGTGCACGGCTTGCATGAAGGATCATTTTACGCGCAACGACGATCCGACGATTATCATTGAGTAGGCGAGAGCTCTCGCTTGTGCTCCGGTTAGACGAGCTAAAGACACTGGGCGCAGGTAAGAGAATTTCAAAACTGCGGCGACCGGGTGGCGAGTTGATGACTCCACCTCTAGAAGGGGGAAGCCCGGCGACCGTCCAGGTGTGTGCGATGATCAAATATTCGCAGAAATAAGACAGTTCGCCAGGGTCACTTGTTCCCGTCTCCGGGACAAAACCAGGCAAAGGCGTTTTTGCCTTTGTTCCGCTCGTGGAAAATGTTATGGCCCAGAATGGAACGGGCGGATTGCGGTATGCCGAAAAGGATCCTTGTTGTCGATAATGAATTGCGCAATCGGAAAAATATTGCGCAGTTCTTGTCGGAGGAGAGCTACGAGGTCGATGAAGCGGACGATGGCGCCAGCGCCATCGAAATACTGCAGAAGAAAAATTTCGACTTGATGATATGTGACGTTGTCATGCCACGTTTGAATGCGTTGGATGTCCTTAATCACATGAAGGCGCGATCGCTGCCTACTTTAGTTATACTCGTTACTGGCCACCCGCATTTGCTCGCGGAAAAAGGCCTTGGACATTTACCTTCCTTTACGAAACCCTTCAACATGTATGACCTGCTGCATAAGATAAAGGAAGTCATACCTGACTGACGGCTGACGGTGACTCTTCCACGGAGCGGTAAGGAGACAGCGTGGACCAGATCGATCTCTCGCGTTTTTCCCTGGCGGGCCGAACGGCCATCATCACTGGTGGCAGTGGGGGCATAGGTAGAGCGTGTGCCACGATCTTCGCCGCGGCCGGCGCCAACATTGTGATTGCCTCCCTGCCGCCGGACTCAATACCGCCGGTAATTAAAGAAGTAGAAGCAGTCGGTGTAAAGGGCCTCGGCCTCGCCATCGACGTTACTGATGCCGCGCAGGTCCAGTCAATGATGGACCAGACGCTTTCCAAGTTTGGTCGCGTGGATATTCTGGTCAACGTCGCCGGAGGTTCTTACAGTCGTAATCCCTATGTGCCAGCATTCAAACGCGCTCCTCTGCTCGAATTGTCGCCCGAGGATTTTATAATGACTTATGAAATCAACACCAAAAGCGCGTTTTTGTGCGCCAAGGCAGTAGTGCCAAC
>DATACQ010000453.1:0-5515 GCA_036258955.1 Binatia bacterium | reverse complement strand
GGCCGATCTTGCAAAGGTCAATGCTGAGCTCTGCCGCAGATTGTGGAAAGGAGAGAAAGTCACCTATAAGGATCGGTTCTTTGATTTCGCGGATGTCGAGCTTAAGCCAACGCCCAAGAACCCCATTCCGATCTGGTATGGTGGAGGAACTCCCGCCTCTGCCCGTCGCGCCGCCGAGTATTGCGACGGCTGGATGCCAGGCCGCATTCCAATGCTAACCTTCATTAAAATGGTAGGCTATCTACGCGATCAGTATAAAGCACAAGGCCGTCCTATGGGTACGGTCGGCGCTATTCCCATCGTAAGCATCGACAAAGATCTGGACTCGGCGCTCAGCAAGGTCAACACCCCAGGGTTGATCAAGGAAGGTAACAATCCAAGCAAAAAGACGTGGGTGAACTACGGCAATTTCAAATCCTACGAGGACATCCGGGGCTTGCTCCTGGCCGGTAAGCCTGAAGAGGTCGCTCGGGATACGCAGGAATACGAAAAGAACGGCCTTAACCATATCGTTTATGACCTGCGCTTCCGTTACGCCGATTGGTTCCAGCAAATAGATTACCTCGGGAAAGAAGTGCTGCCGGCCCTGCGCGGCTAGTTCCCCCAATTTAGCGTCTAGAGTCTCGCATCTCGGGTTTAACTTTAGACTCGAGACTCTGGCGTTAGTGGAGTTCCATATGAAAACGGAAAAGGTGAGTTTTTATAGCGAAGCCGTCAAGCTCGCAGGGGTGCTCTATCTACCGGATTCCGATCACGGCAAGCCGTTTCCGGGCATCGTTCAAGGTCCGGGCTTTCTCGGTCTGAAAGATGCCAAACACTACATTATGATGTTCGAGAAGCTCTGCGCCGCCGGCTATGCTTGCCTGTGCTTCGATTATCGGGGTTGGGGCGACAGCGAAGGCAAGGACCGCGGCTGGGTCGTGCCCCAATGGCAAGCAGAAGACATTCGAAACGCCATTACTTACATGCAGACGCGGCCGGATATCGATCCTGACCGGATCGCCACCTACGGCTCGGGCGGCACCGGCGGCGGCAATGCGATATACGTCGCCGCCATCGATTCGCGGGTTAAATGCTGCGTCAGCTATCTCGGCGTTAGCAGCGGGCGCGACTGGCTCCATTCCATGCGGCGGGAGTATGAATGGGT
This sequence comes from Binatia bacterium, assembly GCA_036258955.1. Taxonomy (GTDB): domain Bacteria; phylum Desulfobacterota; class Binatia; order UBA9968; family UBA9968; genus DATACQ01. The sequence goes on along the minus strand of DATACQ010000453.1, from coordinate 4,368 downwards.
CGATTACTTGAAGAGCATCGAGGAAGACCGTAAAAAACGGGTTCTCACCGGTTCCGGCGCGATGGTTAGCGCCCGCGAAGGCGGCATCATGGTGCAGACTCCCGAGCGCCAGACAACGACCATTAAAAAGGACGTCGCCGATAAAATCCCGGACGCTATGCCGCTGGCCTGCGCCGAAGCGATTTTGGAATACAGCCCCATCGATGTAGTGCACAAGATCGCTCCCCGTGGCGTCCTTTTCATCGCCGTCGAAGGCGACGCCGTCACCCCTGAGCAACAGTCGTTCGATCTTTACGAAAAGGCCGGCGAGCCGAAGAAACTTGTGCTCTATAGAAAGACTACCCATTACGGCATCTATAACGACTATTTCGATGACGTGGCGGCCAATGTGGTGGATTGGTACAACCGCCATTTGAAATATCACAAGGTGGAAATCACCGAAAAAACATAACTTCGTTTATCTCCCGCCAAGACGCCAGGACGCCAAATCTCTCTTCCAACTTGGCGTTCTTTGCGTCTTGCGCAAGAGAATCTTAGACGGTTAGGAGCATTCGATGCACAACATCTCCTTCGGCGTGCGCGTACCCAATTCCGGCCCGCTCTCGAGCATAGAGAACATCGTGAAAGCCACTAAGAAGGCGGAGGAGCTCGGTTTCGACGCGATCTGGGTTCACGATCACGTAGTGTGGAGCACGGAGATGCACCGCCACCATATCTCTTCCGGTGCTTTCGAAGCGATCACGGATTCCCAGGAAGCCAATTTCTACGAAGCGACAACGGTTCTTTCGTATCTGGCGGCGGAGACGAAAGACATCACTTTGGGGGTCGCGTGCTTGGTTATGCCCTGCCGCAATCCGATTTACGCGGCAAAGCAATACTCGACTTTGGACCACCTCGCCAAGGGCCGTCTTCTCGTCGGGGTCGGCCTGGGCTCGAAGGCGACGCGCGAGTCTGACGAGTTTGGCGTATTCGGCGTGCCTTACGAGCGGCGCGGCGATCGCACTGATGAATATATCGAAGCGATGAAAGCCATTTGGACCCAGCCGCTGGCCTCGTATAAGGGCGATTTCATCCAGTTCAAAGACGCGGAAGTTTACCCCAAGCCGGTACAAAAGCCGCATCCACCGGTCTGGGTTGGCGGCTGGATGAAGCTTGCCGCTAAACGCGCCGGCAAGTACGGCGAAGGCTGGATTCCCGGCTGGCTGTCGCCGAAGGAGATGAAAGTCGGCTGCGATACTCTCGCCAAAACGGCCGAAGAGAATGGACGGGATCCGAAAAAAATTACCATCGCCGTCGAAAAACTTGCGACGATTGCAAAGACCCGCGAAGAAGGGCTGAATTTGGCGCTGCCGACCCTCAAGACCAGCAGCGAAAGTTACGAGCGTGACATCGATAGCATGCAGTTCGCGCTCGACCGCCACATCTTTGGCTCCGTGGATGACGTGCGCCGCCGGGTTGACGAATTCATCGAAAATGGCGTCCAGCACTTTGAGCTCAAGATCATTTACCCGAGCTTGGACAGTCTTGAACGGCAAATGACCCTTTGGGCGGAATCAATCTTGCCGCACTACAACTGAAAACGTTCCGAGTTTCGCGTTTCGAGTTTCGAGTTGAACGGAGCGTGGTTCCAAACACGAAACCCGAAACCCGTAACTCGAAACTTGGGGGACGATAAGTTGAAGCTGCAATTTAGTGTAAACGGTAAACCCCAGCAGATCGATTGCGAACCGGCGGACACTCTCGCCGAGGTTCTGCGCAATCAGCTCAACTTGAACGGCACTAAGGTGTCCTGTGAAGTCCAAGTATGCGGCGCTTGCACGGTTCTCGTTGATCAGCTCCCGGTAAGCGCCTGTACCTACCTGGCCTACGAGACACGCGGTAAAAACGTCACGACCATCGAAGGATTGGAGAAGCCGGATGGCTCGCTCCATCCGCTGCAGCAGGCCTTCATTGACGAATTCGCGTTTCAATGCGGCTATTGCACGCCGGGCATGATTATGGCCGCAAAAGCATTACTGGACGAGAAGCCAAAGCCCACCCGGGAAGAGATCATTCACCATATGGACGGCAACATCTGCCGCTGCACTGGTTACGTACCGATCATCGCGGCAATCCAGCGCGCGGCGGAAACAATATCGCAGGAGAGCAAAAAGTGAGCGCAGAGAAGAGAACCGATTTTCAGATCGTCAACCATCCGGTGCCGCGACGTGACGGCCGGGTCAAAGTCACGGGAAGAGCCAGTTACGTCAGTGACGTCAAACTGATCGGCATGGCCTATGCCAAAGTTTTGCGCAGTCCCTTTGCCCACGCCAAGATCGTTTCGATCAATAAATCCAAAGCGGAAGCTCACCCGGGCGTTTTTTGCGTGCTTACCGGTTACGATCTCGATGGTCTCAACCCCTACTATGGTCACGCTGTCAAAGATCACCCGCTGCTCGCCATCGAAAAAGTCCGCTATGCCGGCGAGCCGGTGGCCGCGGTGGTCGCGGTCGACGAGCGCACGGCGTTTGAGGCTTTGGAATTCATCGATGTCAAATACGAAGAGCTCAAAGCGGTCTTCACGCCACAGGAGGCGCTGGCTAAAGATGCGCCGCTCTTGCACCAGCGGCAGTTCGAAGCTGGCGCGTTGCGCGGCTTTGAAGGGGAAGTGAGCGCAGGCAAAGGAACAAATATTTGCCAAACCCACAAAATACAGTGGGGCGACGTCGAGAAGGCTTTTAAGGAAGCGGCAGCCGTAGTCGAAGGCGATTATTACTTTCCGATGACCTACGCCTACGCTATGGAAGCGTACGTCGCCATCGCCGAAGTCAATGATCAAGAGGTGACCATCTACTCTTCGGCGCAGCACCCTTTCATGGTGCGCCATGATCTAAAATCCGTCTTTAACTTGCCCGTCAGCTCGATCCGCCTGATCGTCCCCTTCGTCGGTGGGGGCTACGGCAGCAAGTCCTACACCAAAATCGAACCGCTCACTGCGGCCTGTTCCTGGAAAGCCAAGCGGCCGGTCAAACTACAGCTGACCATCGAAGAAGCGATGCTTACCACGCGCAGTGACGACGCCTACACCTGGATGCGCACCGCGGTCGATGCCAACGGCAAAATCATCGCCCGCCAGGCAAAGATCGTGATGAATACCGGCGCTTACGCCGAGAACAGCCCGCTGGTTGTGGAAAAGTCAACCAACCGTTGCGTCGGTCCTTATGCGATTCCCAATGTGCTGATCGAGAATATGTCGCTCTACACAAATACGGTGCCGGCCAGCTCGTATCGCGGTTTTGGTTGCGCCCAGGTCACCTTGCCAGGCGAATCGCAGATCGACGAGCTTGCGGCTAAGATCGGCAAGGACCCTTACGAGTTCCGTCTCGCCAATGCCGCGAAACCCGGCGAGGAATTTTTTCCCGGCATGCGGCCGTTCGACGGCACTTTGAAAGAGGACCTGGAGACTGCCGCCAAAGCAATCGGCTGGGACAAACCGTTGCCCAAAGGACACGGCCGGACGGTTGCGGTTTCCGGTAGCGATGCTGGCGCTTATCCGCTTACGTCTACGGCGATCCGCGTACATGCGGACGGCTCTGTGACAATTCTCACCGGGAGCACGGAACTGGGGCAGGGAAGCCACACAATCTTGCCGCAAATCGCTGCGGAAGAGCTCGGCATCGCGTACGGTAAAGTCAGAGTGGTTTCGTCGGATACCGCGATTACGCCCTACGACCGATCGACGGGGGCGAGCCGGACCACGACGTTGATGGGGAGCGCCATCATCGACGCATGTCGAGACGCAATCCAGCAGATGGTCGTCATGGCCGCGGATGTGCTCAAGGTCAAGGTTGAACAAATCCAGACTGTCAGGGGCGGGGTGCGCTGCGGCGAAGCTCAATTGAATTGGTCCGAAGTCATCAGCAAATATTACGCTCTGCCGGATGGAGAAGTGATCGGGCGCGCATACATCCGCAAAGACGGCCGCTTCGCTAAGCTGCCGGTCTTTTGGGAAACCGCCGCGACCGGATGCGAAATCTCCGTGGATGAAGAAACGGGGAAAATTACGATGGAGAAACTCGCAACGGTGGGTGATGTGGGACTGGCCATTAACCCGGCGCTTGCCGAGGGACAAGATATCGGCGCTGCCACCATGGGTATGGGCACTGGCCTTTTTGAAGAGCTGGTTTATGAAGGCTCGCAATTACTGAACGGGTCGATTCTCGATTACCGTCTACCGAGATTTTCGGACGTCCCAAAGGAAGTCGAGTTACACCTTGTGCAAAATCAAGACGGCGTCGGTCCTTACGGTGCTAAGGGCGGGGGCGAGGCATCGCTGAACTCCATGGCCGCGAATATTGCCAACGCGGTGGACCGCGCGGTAGGCGTACG